>CACXNN010000169.1 GCA_902768995.1 uncultured Eubacteriales bacterium
CTTCTCCATCCATCCCCGGCAGAAGGCGGACGCCTTCTCTGTGTATCGGGACGCCCTGAACGCCGGGCGGATCCTGGGCGCCAGCCACTACGTGATGCATGGGTCCCCCCACCTGGGCGGTACGGCCAAGAACCTGGAGTTCGAACGGATCGTCCCCGTCTTTCGGGAGCTGTTGGACATAGCTGCGGAGTACGGCATCACCCTGTGCCTCGAGAACGTGAGCTGGTGCTTCTTCCACGCTCCGGCCTTCGGCGCAGAGCTGCGGCGGCGGCTGGGGGATGGGCGGCTGAAGTTCGTGTTGGACATAAAGCAGGCCGTCCGTTCCGGGGAGGACCCCTTCGCCTTCGTGGAGGCGGTGGGGGAGGACCTGGAGAACTGGCACCTTTGCGACTACGCTTTCGACGGGGCCGAGAAGCTGTCCTTAAAGATGCCCGGCAAGGGCCAATGCGATTTCAGGGCCCTGGGGACCGCCATGGTGGAGAAGGGGTATAGGGGCCCCGCCTTCGTGGAGGTGTACAGCGACATGAATACGTCAATTCCGTCCTTTATGACCTTTGATAAATATACTTTGGAAGTGTTGGAATGAAGCTTTACGAGAATGCTGCCTGGCCCGTAGAGGACCCGGCGTACATCCTGTATAATGGCTAAGCCTGGCAAGACCAAGCAAACCAAAGGCGTGGACATCGTCATCATACTGCTGGTGGCGGTGCTGCTCCTTTTTGGCCTTGTCTCCCTGCTTAATGTGCTCTCCGACCCCTTCGACGGCACGGAGGTGGGATTGGAGGGCTTTTTGAGCCGCTTGAATCTTGAATACTTCAACCGGCAGCTGGTCAGCATCCTCATCTCCCTGGTGGTCGCCGTGCCCATCGCCTTTCTCGATTACGACAAGTACAAACCCTTCGTCAAGATGGCCTATCTGGTGATCTGCGTCCTGCTGGCGCTGCTGCTGGTGGTCAAGGTGAATACCCGCGGCATCTTCGGCTGGTATAAGATCGGCACCTCCCGATCCTTCCAGCCCTCGGAGCTGGGGAAGGTGGTGCTGCTGGTGGCCCTCTCCAAGTTCGTTTCGGAGTGCTACGACCGGCGGGGCCATTTCAACAACTTCTGGGACGTGCTGCAGGCGGTGATCATCTTCGCTATACCCTTTGGCCTGGTCATGATGCAGCCGGATTTCGGCACGGCTATGGTTTTCGCCGTGATCTTCATCGGCGTTGTGTTCGCCGCTCGGATCAGCTGGCTCTATATCCTGGGGGGCGGCGCGGCGGCGGTGATCAGCCTGCCGCTCATCTATCGGTATCTGCTGTCCAAGGATCAGAAGGCCCGCATCCGGGTGTTTTTGGACCCCACGCTGGACTTGGAGGGGGACGGCTACAACGTGCTCCGGTCCAAGGAACTGGTGGGCTCCGGCGGCCTGTTCGGCAAGGGGTATTTCTCCGTGGGCACCCTGTCGCAAAAGAAGTACGTGCCCGAACGGCAGACGGACTTCATCTTTTCCAGCATCGCCGAGGGCCTTGGGTTCGTAGGCGCGGCCATCCTGATACTGCTGTTCTTCCTGCTGCTGCTGAAGATACTGCTGGTGGCACGCCGGTCCAAGGACATGTTCGGCCGGTGCCTCTGCGTGGGCACGGTGGCCATGATGGGCTTTCACGTGTTCGAGAACATCGGCATGAACATGGGCCTCATGCCCGTGACCGGCATCCCGCTGCCCCTCATCAGCTACGGGGGCAGCAACATCATGGCCACGTTGGTGACCATCGCCATGGTGCTGTCGGTGAACTATCGAGCGTATAATCGGGGGCAGGTCACATGACGATCCGATTGCTCACCCGGTCGGACTTGTCCCAGACCAGGGCCCTCTGGGAGACCGCTTTCGATGATCCGCCCGCCTTCGTGGATTGGTTTTTCGAAAACCGATACTTGCCGGCATGGTCCGTCGGTGTTTTTGACGGGAACAAGCTGATCTCGGCCATCCACGGCACCCCCATGGACCTGTCCCTGGGGGACGGCTCCTTTACGGCCCTCATGACCTCCGGCGTGGCCACGATCCCGGAGGAACGGGGCAGGGGCCATATGTACGACGCCATGCGCTTTTTACAGGGGGAGGCGGAACGGCGGGGCAATCGCGCCCTGTTCAACCATCCCCAGCGCCAGGGTGCCTATGCCCACCTGGGCTTTCGGCCAAGCACCTTCACGAAGTATTGGCAGGGGGAGGGAGAATTTCCGCCGGGGGAGATCGTCCCCTTCGACGAGGGGGAGGCCTTCGAGGTCTATGCCGCCATGGCGGACCGCTACACAGGCTTCGTGCGCCGGGATCGGGACGCGTTCCGCCTGAAGATGGCGGACTACGCCGCGGACGACGCTGGGGCCTTCCTGCTCCGAGAGGCGGGGAAGACCGTGGGCTACTGCGTCTACTTTGAAAAGGAGGAGGTCTACGGGGAGGAGGTCCTGTCCCTGACGGATTACGGTCCCCTGCTTCACGAACTGCGGCGCATCGCCGGAGATCGGCCCGCTTCCGCCAAGCTCCCGCCCGACGCCGACGCCCCGGGGGAGGTGCGCCCCCAAAACGTCATGCTGGCTCCGGAGGAGATCTGGCGGGCCATGGAGGCCTCCGGAAAGCCCTGCTTCTGCGTGGATGAATACTGATGAAAAAAGGGATTTGACCTGCGCTGCGGCGCAGGCAACGGCCCCAAATGCTTGCAGGTGAGCCGGGATGGGATTTGACCTGCGCGGCGGCGCAGGCCATGGGCACGGCTCTGGATCGCCACTGGCAATCCATTCACTACCGAACCCGTTCAAATCCCACGTTTCCTCATAATAAGAAATAAAGAGGGCAAATGCCCTCTTTATTTCTTGGCGGAGAAAGTGGGATTTGAACCCACGCACCGGTTATCCCAGTCTACTCCCTTAGCAGGGGAGCCCCTTATAGCCACTTGGGTATTTCTCCATATATGGCGGAGATGGTAGGATTCGAACCCACGGGCACTTGCCCTTAGACCACTCGGACACATCTCCGTGTTTTCGATGCCCCCCGCTTCCGTTCGAAGGGAAGTATACCAAAGAGGTTATCAAATGTCAATGCTTTTCCATGAACGAAATAATGGCCTAAAACCCTTGACTTTATTTCTTTTCGTGCTATGATACACCCTTGTTCGATCTGAACAGGAGGTTTTTTGCATGGAAAAGATGCTCGCGGCGGCGTTGGCTCTGCTCATCGGGCTGCTGATGACCCGCGTGTTCAAGATGTTCCGGCTTCATCTGCCGGACGTGACGGCGTTTTTGATCGCCGGCCTCATCATCGGGCCCCATTGCCTGGGGAGACTTGGCATAGAGGGCGTGGGCTTTACGTCGGCGGCGGAGGTGGAGAACCTGTCGGTGATCAGCAACACCGCATTGGGCTTCATCGCTTTTTCCATCGGCAACGAGTTTTTGCTCTCTCAGCTCAAAGCCATCGGCAAACAGGCCGTGATCGTAGGCATCTTTCAGGCGCTGGCCGCCACCTTGCTTGTGGACGTGTCCCTCATCGGCCTGCACTTTCTGATGCCCGACAAGCTGTCCATCGAGGCTACCATCGTCCTGGGCGCCATCGCCACGGCCACCGCCCCGGCGGCCACGCTGATGGTGGTGCGCCAGTATAAGGCCAAGGGAAAATTGACGGATATCTTGCTGCCTGTGGTCGCTCTGGACGACGCCGTGGGTCTTGCTGTGTTCGCAGTATCATTTGGTATCGCCAACTCTCTCGCATCATCGTGGAACCCCTCGTCCAGATAGCAGCTTCCCTGGTGCTGGGCTCGATCCTGGGCTGGGTGCTGACCATGCTGGAGCGCACCTTCTTCTCCAACTCCAACCGCCTCTCCTTGACCATCGCCTTCGTGGTGCTGACGGTGGCCCTGTCTATGATCTCCTTCGAGATCGGCGGGGTCAGGATCTCCTTTTCGACCCTCCTGGTGTGCATGATGCTGGGGACGGTGTTCTGCAACATCTGCCCCCTGTCCCATGATCTGATGGAGCGGGCCGACAAGTGGACCGTGCCCCTGTTCGCCCTGTTCTTCGTGTTGAGCGGCGCGGAGTTGGAGCTGGACGTGCTGAAGGACGGGGCCGTGATCCTGGTGGGCGTGGTCTATATCATGATGCGGTCCGTGGGCAAGTACGTAGGCGCCTACCTCAGCTGTTCTGCCACCAAATGCGATCCCGTGGTGAAGAAGTATCTGGGCATCACGCTGCTGCCCCAGGCAGGCGTGGCCCTCGGCATGTGCGTGACGGCGGCAAAGCTGGGCAGCGCCGACGGGGTGCTCATCAAGAACATCATCCTCTTCAGCGTCCTCATCTATGAGCTCTTTGGACCGCTGCTCACCAAGTGGGCTCTGACCAAGTCCGGCGACATCCAGCCCTCCGCCGTCGACGTGCAGGACCGACGCATGAGCAAGTTCCAGGAGGCCCTGGCCCAGAACACGGTTTCCAAGGCCAGCATGAATCAGGCCCACCGAAACATGAACTGGCGCAAAAGGAAGGCGGAACGGATGCGGAAGCGCCACGAAAAGCACAGATGAACGAAAGGCCCGTCGCCGGATCGGTGACGGGTCTTCTCCTATACGAATCGTACGGGCACGGGGTTTCTGGCGGTCACGCTGTCCGGCGTCACCAGGCAGTCCACCGCGTGGACGCCGACCCCGGCAGCATGGGCCGTGAGCAGCGCATCCGCGAAGGCGGGGTCGGTCCTTCGATTGGCCTCCAGGGATAGGACGTCCTGCATCTGGATGACGAACAGCACGTAGGCGTCCGTACCGCTTTGCTGCAGCTTCGTCAGTTCACGCAGGTGCTTGGCACCGCGCTCCGTGGGGGCGTCGGGGAAATAGGTCCGATCCGCCTGTTCCAGCGTCACGCCCTTTACCTCTAGATAGAAGGGGCGGCCGCCCTTGACGCCATAGAAATCAAACCGGGAATCGCCCCAGGTGACCTCCTGCCGGAACGAGGTGAGGTCCGGGAACAGCCGGGGGAGATACTCGGCGGCGATGGCGTTGGGGGATTGGCTGTCCATGTTGACGAGCCGTTCCCCCTTATAGACGGAAATGAGGTCGTAGGCCGTCTTGCGCAGGGGGTTGGCGCCCCGGCTCAGGACGACCCTGGCCCCAGGCACCAAAAGCTCCCGGCAGCGGCCCGTGTTCTTCACGTGGCAGACCACCTCATCCCCGTCCAACAGGACGTGGGCGATGAACCGATTGGGGCGCTCTATGAAGATGGCTTTGCGAATGCTGTCGTACCTCATGAGCAGAGTATAGCTTTCTTTCGGCAAAATTGCAACGCGGTCTTGAAAGATGGGGGAAAGGGGAGTAGAATCGAGAAAAAAGATCGGAGATAGAAGCATATGTCGATCATCTTGGGCCATCGGGGCGCCTCCGGCTACGCCCCGGAGAACACGCTGGAGGCCTTTCGCCTGGCCATGGACATGGGGGCGGACGGCTTCGAGCTGGACGTGCACCTCCGGGCTGATCCAGTCCTTCACCCTGAAGGAGCTCAAGGCACTGGACGCCAGCAACGGCATGGCGAAGTATAAAGGGGCGAAGGTCCCCACCCTGGGCGAGCTCTACGACCTTATCCGGGACACCCGCCACGTGGTCAACGTGGAGATCAAGACGGACCAGATCGTCTATCCCGACATCGCGGAGAAGGTGCTGAAGCTGGAGCAGGAGAAGGGCATGGAGGGGCGCATCCTCTATTCCTCCTTCAACCACTATACTCTGATGGAGCTCAAAGCCATCAAGCCCGACGTGAAGTACGGCATTCTCTACAGCGACGGCCTCTACGAGCCCTGGAAGTACGCCAAATCCATCGGCGCCCGGTACATCCATCCCCACTGGCGCACGCTCCTCTATCCCGGCCTGATCGAGGGCTCCCTGGCCGCCGGGATCGGCATCAATCCATGGACCGTGAACGACGAAGAGATCATGGCCCTGTGCATCCGGCACGGCATCGGCGTCATCACCAACTACCCCGACAAGGCCCTAGCAATCCGGGATGGCAAATGAATCTGAAGGGCGGCAGATTTGCCGTCCTTTTTCATTCATTTTAGGTTGACAAGAGGGAAGGGCAGGTTGTAGAATTTGTATGGCGTGGAGATTCGCCAAGAGATTATTTCAGAAAGAGAGGTGGACACCATGGATGCTGGCGGTAGTAGCGGCACAAGCGGATCGAACGGTCATATACATCGATGCACCGCAGCCATGGTGTGCCGCCGCATATAACCGATATTCCCTGTGCCTTTCTTCTTAACGAACCAAAAGGAAGGAGGCAAACATGTCGGAAAAAACCTATTCCCTGGAAATGACCATCCGTACCCTGTTAGGCAACAAGCGGTACTCCTCTATCAAAGACATCCTCATCACTTTAAACGCCGCGGATATCGCGGCTATCTTCGCTGAACTGGAGCCGGAGATCCTGCCCCTGCTGTTTCGGCTGCTGCCTAAGGAGCTGGCGGCGGACACCTTCGTGGAGATGGACCCGGACCAGCAGCAGCTTCTCATCACCCGCTTCTCCGATACGGAGCTCAAGGAGGTCATTGACGAGCTGTATATCGACGACGCCGTGGACCTGGTGGAGGAGATGCCCGCAAACGTGGTGAAGCGTATCCTGTATCAGGCCGATCCGGAGACCCGCAAGCTCATCAACGAGCTGTTGAAGTACCCGGAGGACAGCGCCGGCAGCATCATGACCACCGAGTTCGTGGAGCTGGGCATGGGCTACACGGTGGAGGACGCCATCAAGACCATCCGGCGCACGGGCTTCGACAAGGAGACCATCAACGACTGCTTCGTCACCGGCCCCGGGCGTACCCTGGAGGGCATCATCTCCATCCGCTCCCTGATCCTCGCCCAGGACGACGACAAGGTGTCCGACATCATGGACACCAACGTGGTCAGCGTCAACACCATGGACGACCAGGAGACCGTGGCGGAGAAGTTCAAAAAGTACGATTTGACCGCCATGCCCGTGGTGGACGGGGAGAACCGGCTGGTGGGTATCGTCACCGTCGACGACGCCATCGACGTCATGGAGGAGGAGGCCACCGAGGATATCGAAAAGATGGCCGCCATCACGCCGTCGGATAAGCCGTACCTGAAGACCGGCGTGTGGGAGATCTTCAAGCACCGCATCCCCTGGCTCATGCTCCTCATGGTGTCGGCCACCTTCACGGGCCTCATCATCAGCAGCTTCGAGGAAGCGCTGGCCGCCCAGCTGGTGCTGACCGCCTACATCCCCATGCTTATGGACACGGGCGGCAACTCCGGCAGCCAGGCCGTCACCATCATCCGCGGTCTCTCCCTGAACGAGATCCACTTCAAGGACATCCTGACCGTCATCTGGAAAGAGGTGCGGGTGGCCGTTCTCTGCGGCCTCAGCCTGTCCGCCATCAGCTTTTTGAAGCTGATGGTCCTCGACAAGGTGGGGATGCTGGTGAGCCTTTCCGTGTCGCTCACCCTTGTGGTGACCGTGACCATCGCCAAGTTCATCGGCTGCACGCTGCCCATGTTCGCCAAAAAGCTGGGCTTCGACCCGGCGGTCATGGCCAGCCCCTTCATCACCACAGTGGTGGACGCCCTGTCCCTGTTGACCTTCTTCAGCATCGCCAAGGCCATCATCGGCCTGTAAAGAGATATGGAAAACGTTGCAAATCGCCCCCTGGACGTGTCCGTGGTCCCCTGCGACGCCTATGAGCATGAACGGTGCAAGGCTGCGCTGCAGGCCCTGTTGGAGCCCCTGGGAGGGCTGACCTTCGTCAAACCCGGCGACCGGGTGGTCATCAAAGCCAACCTCATCACCTTTTTGAAGCCGGACAAGGCGGCCACCACCCATCCGGTGCTGTTGAGTGCGCTCACGGAGCTGCTGCGGGAGCGGGGCGCTTCCGTCGTCATCGGCGACAGCCCGGGCGGGCCCTTCAGCCTGCCGTATTTGAAACGTGTTTACGCCGCCACCGGCCTCAACGACTGCGAGAGAGCGGGGGCTGCGCTGAACCAGAACACCGCCATCAAGCAGGGCTCCTTCCCCCAGGCGAAGGTGATGCGGGAGTTCACCTACACGGCGTACCTGGACGACTGCGATTACATCATCGACTTCTGCAAGCTGAAGACCCACGGCATGATGGGCCTCACCGGCGGCTGCAAGAACATGTTCGGGGCCATCCCCGGCACGGACAAGCCGGAGTATCACTA
>CACXNN010000170.1 GCA_902768995.1 uncultured Eubacteriales bacterium
TTCGCCTTCGGCGTGGGCGTGGATCGGGTGACCAGCTTGAAGTACGGCATCTCGGACATTCGCTACGAATACGAGAACGACGCCCGCTTCCTGACCCAGTTCTAAGAAAAGGAGGACGAAGATATGAGACTTCCTAAATCCTGGCTGCAGGACTATGTGGATTTCAACGTGACCGATGAGGAATTCATCGAGCGCATGATGTGGCGCGGCTTCGAGCTGGAGGGCGTGGAGAAGGAGCTGAAGGACGTGTCCGGCGTCATCACCGGCAAGATCCTGTCCATGGAGAAGCACCCCAACGCCGACAAGCTCACCGTCTGCCAGGTGGACCTGGGCGACAAGCGGGCCCAGATATTGACCAACGCCAAGAACGTGTTCGTGGGCGCCATCGTGCCCGTGGCCTACGCCGGGGCCAGGATCGGCAACCACGATTTCACCGTGGCCAGCATCCGGGGCGTGGAGAGCCAGGGCATGTTCTGCTCCGGCCAGGAGTTCAACCTCTCCGACGTGGAGTACCCCGGCGCGGAGGTGGACGGCATTTTGATCCTCCGGGAGAACACCCCCCTGGGCATCCCCATCGAGAAGGCTATCGACCGGGACGACGTGATCTTCGACTTCTCTGTGCTCCCCAACCGGCCCGACTGCAACAGCATCATCGGCCTGGTCCGGGAGGCGGCGGCGGCCCTCGGTCAGAAGATGAAGACCCCCGTGATCCCCCACATCGAGGGCGAGGGGGACGTGAACAATCTCGTGAAGGTCACCGTGGAGAACGGGGATCTGTGCCCCCGGTATACGGGCCGGGCGGCCACGGACCTTAAGATCGGCCCCTCCCCCGCCTGGATGCAGCGGCGGCTCAAGGAGATGGGCATGCGGCCCATCAGCAACATCGTGGACATCACCAACTACGTGCTGGTGGAGTACGGCCATCCCACCCACGCCTTCGACCTGGGCACATCATCGTCCGGAACGCTGAGGAGGGCGAGAAGGTGGTGACGTTGGACAAGAAGGAGCGGGTCATGGACAAGGACATGCTCCTCATCAGCGACCCCCAGGGCGGCGTGGGCGTGGCCGGCGTCATGGGCGGCTTGAACAGCGAGATCACGGAGAACACCAAGGCCGTGTTCTTCGAGTCCGCCGCCTTCAAGGCCAGCAACATCCGCCATACCGCCCGGAAGCTGAAGCACATGACCGACGCTGCGGCCCGGTTCATCAAGGGCGTGGAGCCGGTGAACGCACAGCTCGCTTTGGAGCGGTGCATCGAGCTCGTGAGCGAGCTTCACGCCGGGAAGATCGTGGGCGGCACCGTGGACGTGTGCGCCGCGGACCTCAAGGATCGGGAGATCGACGTGGACGTGAGCCACGTGAACCGCATCCTCAACACCAATCTGTCCGGCGAGAGGATGGTGGAGCTGCTGGCCACCATCGAGGTGCCCGCAAAAGCCGACGGCAACGACCTGCACGTGATCGTCCCCCACTTCCGCACGGACATCGAAAGCGGCATCGAGGCGGACGCGGACATCGCCGAGGAGGTGGGCCGCATCTACGGCTTCGACAACATCCCCGCCGTGCTCATGAACGGCGACACCTTCCAGGGGTGCCTCGCCCGGGAGTTCCAGGCCGAGGACAAGGTGAAGGACGTGCTGGTGGCCTGCGGGTGTTTGGAGATGTACAACTACAACTTCACCGGCCCCGCCGCCCTGAAGGCCCTGTCCTTCGCCGCGGACGACGAGCGGAACCGCGCCGTGAAGCTCCTGAACCCCTTCGGCGAGGACCAGAGCCTCATGCGGACCACCCTCTACATGGGGATGCTGGACTCCGCCGCAAGGAACATCCGCCGCAAGACCGGCTACGGCCGGTTCATGGAGGTGGGCAACGTCCACTTCGATCTGGGCGGGGACCTGCTCCCTCGGGAGGAGAAGCGGATCGGCCTCGTGTTCTTCGGGGAGCAGGAGAGCTTCTACACCCTCAAGGGCGTCATCGAGACGGTGCTGGACCGGTTCGGCGTGAAGGGCGCCAGGTACGTGAAGAACGACATCGCCTGCTTCCAGCCGGGCCGCCGGGCGGACGTGGTGGTGAACGGCCGGAAGCTGGGCGAGCTGGGCCAGGTGCACCCGGACGTGCTCTCGGCCTGGGACGTGCCCGGGCCCGTCTACATGGCGGAGCTGTCCTTCCGGGACATCCTGGACCTGTCCGTGGACACCCCGGCCTTCCAGCCCCTGCCCCGGTTCCCGGTGGTGAGTCGGGACCTGGCCATCGTGGTGCCGGAGGACAGCGAGAGCGCCCACTGGATCGAGATCATCGAGACCGCGCCGGTGGACGTGATCGTGGAGAAGGGGCGGCTGTTCGACGTGTTCCGGGGGCCCGCGGTGGGCCTCGGCAAGAAGAGCCTGGCCATCACCTTCAACCTGCGGGCGGAGGACCATACCCTCACCGACGAGGAGATCAAGAAGGCCTTCGAGACCATCATCCGCGTCCTTGCCGAAAACGGTGCGCCTTTGCGGCAATAATTCACAAAAAGCGACTGGTTTTCGCGAAAAAAACGTTGTATACTGTACACAGAATCTAAAGGAGGTTACCTATCATGAAGTATTGTCCCCATTGCGGCGCCGAGATCGCCGATGACGTTCGTTTCTGCCCCACCTGCGGCAAGGAGACCGTGGTCGTCGTGAACGACGCGGAGCCCCAGTTCGATCCCCAGGACGTGGCCGACAACAAGATGCTGGCCATGCTGGGCTATCTCTCCATGGGCGTCCTGCCCATGCTGGGCTGCCGGAACAGCGCCTTCGCCATGCACCATGTGAACCAGGCTCTGTGGATCTTCATCGGGTCCATGCTCTGCTCCCTGGCTTCCGGCATCCTGGCCTTCACCGTCATCATCCCCATCCTGGGCGGCATCGCGCTCATCGTGCTGTTCGTGTTTGAGATCATCGGCATCGTCCGGGCCCTCAAAGGCAGCGGCAAGCCCCTGCCCTTCATCGAGAAGCTGCCCGTCATCATCAAGTAAGGAGCCCGGCCATGAAGCTGTGTCCCTTTTGCGGCAGCGAACTCAATGACGACGCCAAGTTCTGCGGCGAGTGCGGCAAGCCCCTGCCGGAGGAAGCGCCTCTGAGGACGGATATCCCTGCGGAGCCTGTGGCGGCGGAGCCTGTGGCGGCGGAGCCTGCGGCGGCGGAGCCCGCGGCGCCGGTAGTCGCGGCGGCAGCGCCTGTGGCGGCCCCGGCGGAGCCCGTGGCGGAACCTGCCCAGGATATGCCCGTCATCACCCAGATGCCCCCCAAGAAGCAGATGCTGTCCACCTTCCAGTACGTGGTTCTGACCATGCTGTACTCGATCCCGGTGATCGGCCTCATCTTCCTGTTCGTCTTCGGCGCGGGCCATCCCAAGAACGGGAGCCTGAAGCGGTTCTCCGCGGCGCTGCTGAT
>CACXNN010000171.1:0-2535 GCA_902768995.1 uncultured Eubacteriales bacterium
TAGAGCGCGCTGCGCAGGTTGCCGAGATGCATATACCCCGTGGGGCTGGGAGCGAATCTTGTACGAACGGTATCCATTTCTATTACCTCATTTTGCAGGTATTATTTTGCAGGTTTGAAGGAGTCTTTGAGGCCCACCACCCGGTTGAACACGGGCTTGTCATCGCTGGTGTCCAAATCCGCGCAGTAGTAGCCCATGCGCAAAAACTGATACCGGGTGCCGGCGGGGGCCTTGGCGGCCGCGGGCTCCACGAAGCCGTGGAGGATCTGCAGGCTGTCGGGGTTGATGGTCTTCAAAAAGTCCCGATCCTTGGCGCCGCCCACATATTCGCCCTCGGCCTCCGCTTCGGCCTCGGCTTCGGCGTCGTCGGCCGCAGTCTCAGCGAGCAGAGGCTCGTAGTGCCTGATCTTTGCGGGCACGGCGTCCAGGGTGGACAGCCAGTGGATGGTGCCCTTGACCTTGCGCTGGCATTCGCCGCTGCGGGTCTCGGGGTCGTAGGTGCAGCGGATCAGGGTCACGTTCCCTTCCTCGTCGGTCTCAAAGCCCGTGCAGAGGACGATGTAGGCGCCCTTGAGCCGGACCTCGCCGCCGGGCTTCAGGCGGAAGAACTTCTTGGGCGGATCGGCAGAGAAGTCGCTCTTCTCGATGTAGAGCTCCTTGGAGAAGGTGACGGTACGGGTGCCCGCTTCCTCGCTGCCGGGCAGGTTCTCAAGCTCGATCTCCTCCGTCTTCCCCTCGGGCCAATTCTCGATGATGAGCTTCACGGGCTCCGTCACCGCCATCATCCGGTAGGCCGTGGCGTTTAGGTTGTCCCGAACGCAGGCTTCGAGGAGGGCCGTCTCCACCACGGAGTCGGCCTTGGCGACGCCGATGCGGCTCAAGAAATCGCGGATGGCCTCGGCGGGATAGCCCCTCCGGCGCATGGCGCACAATGTGGGCATCCGGGGATCGTCCCAGCCGGACACGATGCCCTCCTCCACCAGCATGCGGAGCTTGCGCTTGCTCATGACCGTGTTGGTCAGGTTCAGGCGGGCAAACTCGATCTGCCGGGGGTTGGGCCGGTTGTCAAATTCGCACTGCTCCACCACCCAGTTATAGAGGGGCCGATGGATCTCATACTCCAGGGAGCAGAGGCTGTGGGTCACGCCCTCGATGGCGTCCTGGATGGGATGGGCGAAATCGTACATGGGGTAGATGCACCACTTGTCCCCGGTCTGATGATGGGGCATGTGGATGATCCGATAGAGAGCCGGGTCCCGCATGTTGATGTTGGGAGAGGCCATGTCGATCTTGGCCCGGAGGGTCTTGGCGCCGTTCTCGAACTCCCCGTTCTTCATGCGCTCGAACAGGTCCAGATTCTCCTCCACGGACCGATCCCGCCAGGGGCTGTTCTTGCCGGGCTCCGTCAACGTGCCCCGGTAGGCCTTCATCTCCTCCTTGGTGAGGTCGTCCACGTAGGCTACGCCCTTGCGGATGAGCTTCTTGGCGAGCTCGTAGCACTGGTCGAAGTAGGAGGAGCCAAAGACCAGCTTGTCCCACTGAAAGCCCAGCCAGCGGATGTCCTGCTCGATGGCGTCCACGTACTCCGTCCCCTCCTTGGTGGGGTTGGTGTCATCGTACCGCAGGTTGCAGGTGCCGCCGTACTTCTCCGCCATGGAGAAGTCGATGGTCAGGGCCTTGGCGTGGCCGATGTGCAGATACCCATTGGGCTCCGGCGGGAACCGGGTCTTGACGCGAGGCTCCTTGTCCGGGTACAGCTCCCGGAACTTCTTCAGGTCCTCCTCGATGGCTTCTTCGATGAAGTTTTTGATCTTCGGTGCTTCTTCCATTGCTGTTTGCTCCTTGGGTCAGATTCTTAACGCCGGGCAAAGGAAGGTCCTTCCTCCCCATTGAATATGGTATTATACACCCATCCCGGCGACTTCGCAAGACTAAGGTAGCGGTTTTGGCGTGTCTTTTGTCGGGTCCCCCGCCAAGAACGCAGCCCCTTTCTCTCTTCCGCCCCTTGCTTTTGAATCCCTACCCATATATAATATACATGAGATTTTGCGGGCACGGCCCGCCCGCGTCGAACCAGAAGAAAGGGAGCGATCAAAATGTTCTGTCCTAACTGTGGAAAGCCCGTGCTCAAGGATGCCAAGTTCTGCATCTATTGCGGCAACCCCCTGATCAGCCTGACCCCTCCAGACGCGGCCCCGGTGCCCGAACCCGAGCCCGAGCCTGCCCCCGCGCCGGAACAGAGACCCGTGCCCGCGTCCGTCTCGGAGCCTGTATCGGAGATCGCGCCGGAACCCGAGTTGGCGACTGACCCTGAACCTGCACCGGAACCTGTCGTTGAAGTCCCTGCATCTCAATCGGCCCCCAAGCCCATCTTTGTGGCCCCTGTAGAACTGAACCTGGAGCCTGAGCCGACATCCGAACCGGAGCCTAAACCCGAGCCAGTGGTCGAACCGGAGCCGGAGCCCGCGCCTGTGGCCGTGCCTGAACCTGAGCCTGAGCCTGAACCCGAGCCGGAGCCTGAACCAGAGCCCGAGT
>CACXNN010000171.1:2665-3355 GCA_902768995.1 uncultured Eubacteriales bacterium
GCCGGAACCCGAGCCCGCGCCGGAACCGGAGCCGGAACCCGAGCCTGAGCCTGTGGCCGCGCCGGTGCATGCGGCGCCCACACCGCCGCCAGTGTCCCCATTGCAACAGCCGATCAAGAAGCAGAAAAAGCAGCGGAGTGGTCTGGTGGCCGTGCTCATCACCCTCTGCGTCCTGGTGCTAGCCCTGCTCGTGGCGCTGGCCGTCCTGATCGTCCCCCTGCTCACCTGTCTTTTTTTGATATCTGTCATGATCCGGATCCCTCCCAACATAAAAATATCCGGTCAGTAATGATACTGACCGGTGATGTACGGAATCATAAGATATCTTTCTGAAGTGGGGCTACCTTTTGAAATTGATATAACTGTCCACCATTGCATGGAATCGCTTCAACGCTTCGTCGACTGTTCTCCCCCGAAAAGCCTTTCCGATTCCATCTACAGATCCAACATAGACAGAATCGCCCTCATCATAAGTGATACTTGCTGTGTACCCGCGATATGTGTTTGAGATGATCCTCTTCAACGATAGTCCCTCCTCTGTGATATATTTTCTATCATGATAGCACAGAGAAAAATGAAAATCTGCTCTTGACTTTTATAAAAACTCCGGTTTCTGATATGCTTTTGTAACAGAAGTGTTTGAAGTACGTGTTATCATTTATCCTGGAGATGGGGCAGATGAAACCACAA
>CACXNN010000172.1 GCA_902768995.1 uncultured Eubacteriales bacterium
CCTTGACCAAGTAGACGTTTTTCGCATCCTCGTCCTCCCGTATCTCGAAGCCCAGCACGTCCCGATAGAATCGGATCATGGTCCCCATGTCCTTCACCAGCAGCCCCATGCCGTCCAGTCTCATACGTTGCCTCCCTCCTGCTGCGATAGATACGCTTCCAATTCCGGCGTCCGGGACCAGTAGCGGACGCCCCAGTTCTCAAAGTTCCACCGGTCCATGTACCCGTTGCACTCGTAGTCGATGTACCAGAGCCGCCCGTCCTTCACCACGAAGTTGGTGGGGAAATAGTCGATGTTCAGCCCGGCCGCCTGGGCTTGGGCCGCCATGGCCCGCACCTGGTCGAGGTAGGGCGTCACGTCCGCCCCGTCCCGGACCAGCTCGAAGACGGTGGGGCCCTCGATGTACGCCTTCACCAGCCGCTCGGCTTCCCGGTCCACGGCCAGCAATTCAGGGATGGGTATCCCCGCGGCCTTCAGGCGGTCGTAGTCGAAAAGCTCCGCCCCCAGCTTGTCCCCGAAGGTGTAGTAGCTGCATAGCTCATGGTGGATCTGTTTCACCACCACCGGTCCCGTCGGCCCTTCCGCCAGATAGGAGTACCCGCCCTTGCCGTGGCCCAGGAGACGGAGGACGGTGTAGGTCCGGCCGTTCACCGTCATGTGCATGGCCCGTTCTCCCCTGCGCGGTCCCGCAAAAAGGCTTCCATCTCTTGCTCCAGCAGGCGGAACACCTTGGCCACCAGATACCCGTCCGCCACGGCGTGGTTCATGCGGACGGACACGGGCATCTTGAGCCGGCCCCCTTCCTCCTGATAGGCCCCCCAGTTGACGATGGGGGCGAAGTACAGGTACCCGTCTGGCAATTCCAGATGGAGGGCGTCGTAGGACAGCCAGGGGATATAGGAGGCGTCGAACCGGTTGGGCAGCTGGGTGGCCTCCGGGATGTAGACCGGGTCCGCCTTGGCCCGAGCAAGGTCCGCCGCCGCGCCTCGGTAGAAGGCGTCGTAATCCGCCATATAGGTGGAGTAGACCGGCGTGCAGGTCTCCGTCTCCGGGTGGAAGGCGTAGTGGGTGGGATGGATCACGTCGTAGACCACCAGCTCTCCGGTCTTGTAGAAATAGTCCATGCGGTAGTCCTCCCGGGCGTTCATGACCCGGGACAGCAGGTACAAAAAGTTGAGATAAAACTTTGTCCCGGTCCTTTTGGACCAGGCCACCAGGTCCGTCACGTCGATCCGCGCCGTCATGGACAGGGAGCACTTGCAGTCCTCCGAGAAGCGCCGAAAGACATCCTTGCGGTAGTAGGTTTCTTTATCGATGACCCGATAGGCCATGGTTGCCTCCTTTCACAGCTCCCGGCGCATGAGCACCAGGGCCTGCCAGCCCGTGAACCGGGACCGGAAGCCCTTGGGGTTCCGGCCGTACTCCACGAAGCCCTCGCTTTCGTAGAGGCCCAGGGCCCGCTCGTTGTCCGCCACGGCCTCCAGCTCCAGCTGCAGGTACCCCGCCTGCTTAGCGAGCTGGATGCAGGCCTTCGTCAACGCCCGGCCTATGCCCAGATGCCAGAAGTCCCGGTCGATGCTGATGCCGAAGGTGGCCCGGTGCTTCACCTTGTCCGCCCGGCCCAGGACCCGGATGCCCGCCTGGCCCACGATGGAGCCCTCCACCTCCGCCACCAGCTCCACCTCGTCGGGGCTGTCGGCCTTATTTTGCAAATACTGGGCCTCCTGCTCCATGGTGAAGCCGATCTCGTCCGGGTAGGTGGTGAGGAAGTCTGTCTGGGCGTGGTTCAGCACGAAGTTGCGAAGCACTCCCTCAGCGTCCCGAGCGGTGCCCTGGCGGATGACGCAGACCCGCCCGTCCTTCAATGTAATGGTCTCTCTGTATTCCATATCATGGCTCCTTCCAGAATCCGCCCTTATGAAAGTTAGGGTTGCCCAGGGGCTTGGCGGTGAGGCGGAAGATCACGCACCCGTCGGGACAGACGATGGTTTTAGAATATTGGCCGTCGCCCCCTACGTTTTCGAGGTCGCCGCCGCTGCGCACGGCCTCCATGAGGGGATAGAGCATCATCATGGTCTTGGAGCAGATGCCGTACCCGTCCCGGTTCACCGGGCAGCCGTAGGTGCAGGTGTAGGTGTCGCCCACCTCCTCCCCGTTGCGGCAGTAGCGCTCCGTGTGGTCCCCCCGCAGAAAGCCCGTGACCTCCACGGTGAACTCATACTCCTCGTCGAACCATTTCTTCATGGGTGCCTCCTCTCGCTCTTTCGGATGGGGTGGCGGATCACGGTCCGCCACTTTTCCGGCGCCGCCTTCCGGGCGTCGGACAGGTAGATCTCGTGGTGCAGCCGAGTGGCCGAAAAGTCGTTCTCGTAGCCCTGCTGCCGGATATGCTCGTCCATCAGCGCCACGGACCGGGGCTCGTCGTCGAAGGGACCCACATGAAGGATCTGGACGCAAAGACCCTCGTCCACGGTGAGGAACTCCGCGCCGGAGCAGTCCAGGCGCTTCTTGCGGCCGGCTTCCCGGCCCAAGCGAAATCCGCCCCGGTGACGAAGTCCGGCAGCCGGATCACGGCGTACCACTGGAAACCGGCTTTGTTGCCGTAGTCCACGCCGTCCACGCCCTCCTGCCACCAAAAGCCCTCCAGGGGCGGCACCACGAAGTCGTAATAGCCGTCGATCCGATGGTCCCCCTTCTTGCTCATCTTGATGGTGTACGCCACGGCGTAGAGGACGGCGATGGCCTGCTGATAGGCGCCGTCCGGCGCGTTGGGGTCGCCCTGGCCCCGGACGGCCGCGTAGTTGGCCCGGGGCACGGTCACGATCTCAGGCCGTTCCTTAGGCAGATAAAACTCCTTATACTCCTTCTTGAAATCGAAGGCCATGATCATCCCTCCCTGACTCCGCCTGCCGCAGCCGCCGCCAGGCCACATAGCCGGTGAGGGCCTGACAGAGGCCGAAGATGAAGTAGGCGGTGGACATGAAGTTCAGCGGGAACATATAGAACTGGATGCAGATCCACAGCATCAGCGTGACGCCGAAGACGCCGCCCAGGATCACACCCAGCTTCTTGCGCCGCAGCAGCAGGACCGCGGCGGTCAGGTTGGTGAGCCCGTTGACGATCAGCAGGGCGAACCCCGAGAACAGGAAGTCCTGAAAGAGCGTCTTTGCAAAGGGCAGGACCTGAAAATAGGGCAGCATCCCGTCCATGTGGAGCGTTTTGCCGCTGGGATCCAGGATCATGCTCAATCCTCCGGCCACGGCGCCAACGCCGATAAACAGGGTCCAAAAGATCAGCCATCTTCGGGCGGTATCATATCGTTTCATCGGTGTTTCCTCCTTGACATGCGTAGGTGCGGATAAAGTGCCGGCTGAAGGCTTCGATCCTCCGGATGGCTTCATCCGTCCTCTCCGGCTCCCGGTCGCACAGGTGGATGAGGGCGGAGATGGGGGCGGT
>CACXNN010000173.1 GCA_902768995.1 uncultured Eubacteriales bacterium
GTACCGGCAGAAGATGGGCATGGTGTTCCAGCACTTCAACGTGTTCCCCCACATGACCGTGCAGCAGAACGTGACCCTGGCGCCGGTGCTGCTGAAGAAGAAGACCCAGGCCGAGGCCGACGAGCAGGCCTTGCGCCTCCTGGATCGGATCGGGCTGCTGGACAAGAAGGACGAGTACCCCCGCAAGCTATCCGGCGGCCAGAAGCAGCGGCTGGCCATCGTGCGGGCCCTGGCTATGGAGCCGGACGTGATGCTCTTCGACGAGCCCACCTCCGCCCTGGACCCGGAGATGGTGGGGGAGGTGCTCTCTGTCATCCGGGCCCTGGTCCAGGCGGGCATGACCACCGTCATCGTCACCCACGAGATGGGCTTTGCCCGGGAGGTCAGCGACCGGATCCTCTTCATGTCCGATGGCGTCATCGTGGAGCAGGGCGCCCCGGCGGACCTCCTGGACCACCCCCAGCAGCAGCGGACACAGGACTTCCTCAGCAAGGTGCTGTGAAAGACCCCTTCCGTCACTAAAGTGACACCTCCCCCATTTCACGTGCGTGAAACAGGGGAGGCTTTTTTGTTCGCGATCAAACGGCTCCCCTGTGCGTAAGCATGGGGAAGCTGCCTCGTCGGCGGCTGAAGGGGAAAGAAAAACACCTTCTTCTGTCTCGGAAGAAGGTGTTTATGCTCGCTTGGGATTGTCCGTCTGGCAGAGCAGGTAGTCGATGCTGACATGATAAAAATCGGCTAATTTGATCAGGATTTCGTCGGTCAAGGGCTGGGTGCCCGTCTCGATGTAGCTGTATTTGCGCTGCGTGATGCCGATGCAGCTGGCCAAACGCTGCTGTGTCAAGTCGTGGTCTTCTCTTAGGTCCCGAATGCGGTTCTTCATCCCTGCGCTCCTTGGTTCCTATGATAGTTTAGACGGATATCATCTATTGACATTTAGATGATAATTATCTAAAATTTAAGAGGAAGCAGAAGTATTGAAAGAAAGCGAGGAAAAGGGAATGAAAAAGGTACTGGTGCTGTTCTTGACAAGTCTTATCGTATCCATTTTATTTGCATGCGGTCACGAGCATGTGTGGACAGAAGCGACCTGTACTACGCCAAAGACCTGCAGTGAATGTGGTGAAACAGAAGGAGAAGCGCTTGGGCATACTTGGGTAGAAGCGACCTGTACTACGCCAAAAACCTGTTCTGTCTGCGGGATAACGGAAGGTAAAGCATTAGGACATAAACCGAAAGAAGAAGCGAACTGTACGGAGCCCTCTGTTTGTTCGGTCTGTGGCGAAACTGTAAAAGCAGCATTAGGACATAACTGGATTGATGCAACCTGCACAGAACCTAAGTACTGTGTGCGCTGTGGCATGAAAGAAGGAGAGGCATTGGGCCACGCATGGAAAGAAGCTACCGTTAGAAAACCGAAGACCTGCGAAAGGTGCAACTTGACAGAGGGTGATCCTCTTATCCTTTTCTATTGGAATAAGCCTGTTGATTTAGGCGTCGGCTATACAGCATGCTTCTATAAGGACGATAACGGTCATTATCGCTTTGAAATCTCCAACCCCAATCAAAGCTCGGCAACGATCTATATGATGCTGGAAAACAATATGTTCAAAGACTATGGCATTGGCAGCAGCATGTTTTACTGGATGAAGCATGTGATGGAGGATCACAGAGATTTTCAACAGAAAGGAAATATGGTGTATTATAGTCTGAACGGGTTGGGCAACATCAACGTCTTTTATTTCAACTATGGCGACATCGACAGCGAAAAGAATGGGTTTGTCGGTCTGGAATGGAACTATGAGTTTTCTTCTCTATATGATGGAACGATCGGAGAATAATGAGAGACAGTCGGTTTGATAGATAGGGGAGGAACGTCCTACCTCTTACGAATAGTTTATTTCTCCCCCTGCGTTGACGCGGCGCAGGGGGATTTTTGTGATGTATTGCGGCGCTGCCGCAAAGTGATGTATGCTGCGCAAGTGATGTTTTGCGGCCTTGCCGCAAAGTGATGTTGCGCCTGGCGGCGCAGATAGGGCCGTGCCCGCCACTTGGCCGCCCTGCGGCCATACATCACTGTGCGTAGCACTACATCACTTCCCGTAGGGAAACATCACGTCCGAAGGACACATCACATAATAGTATATTTCTCCCCCTGCGTTGACGCGGCGCAGGGGGATTGTTACAATTTAGGTGGTCCGATGCTGTCCGCCAGCCGCCCTGCGGTGACCGGGGTATCTCTAAATCAAATCGAATTGGAGGCACAAAACAGTATGGAATTTCCCCTGAACGTACCCGCCCCTCGCTCCTTCGCCTATGTGAAGCGGAACATCCCCCAGGTCACCGTGGAACAGCGGGAGCGGGCCCTGAGAAGCACCCACTACAACGAGTTCGCCTTCCCCGCGGGCATGCTCACCGTGGACATGCTCTCCGACTCCGGCACCACCGCCATGACCGACCTGCAGTGGAGCGCCCTCATGCTGGGCGACGAGAGCTACGGCCGGAACAAGGGCTACTAGGGACGTGTTCGAGCGGGGCGACGATCAAAAGCGCACCCTGGATTTGGTCCGCACGGGCTGCGAGGACATCGAAAAGCTCATGGACCAGCTGTATCTCGTGGAGTACGAGGGCGGCCTCTTCAACGGCGGCGCGGCCCAGATGGAGCGGCCCAACACCTTCCTGGTGCCCCAGGGCCGGTGCGCGGAGAGCCTGCTGTTCTCCATCGTGTCCAAGATCCTGAACGATAGGCACCCGGGCAAGAGCTTCACCATCCCCAGCAACGGCCATTTCGATACCACCGAGGGGAACATCAAGCAGATGGGCTCCATCCCCCGGAACCTGTACGACAAGGACCTCCTCTGGGAGGTGCCCGAGGGCGGCAAATACGAGCGGAACCCCTTCAAGGGGAACATGGACCTGGAGAAGCTCCAGCAGATGATCGACGAGCTGGGGCCCGAGAACATCCCCATGGTCTATACCACCATCACCAACAACACCGTCTGCGGCCAGCCCGTGTCCATGGCCAACATCCGGGCGGTGGCCGAGATCGCCCATAAATACGAGATCCCCTACATGCTGGACGCGGCCCGCTGGGCGGAGAACTGCTACTTCATCAAGGTGAACGAGCCGGGGTATGAGGATAAGTCCATCTTCGAGATCGCCAAGGAGCTGTTCTCCTACTGCGACGGGTTCACCGCCTCCCTCAAGAAGGACGGCCACGCCAACATGGGTGGCGTCTGCGCCTTCCGCGACAAGGGGTACTTCTGGAAGAAGTTCTCCGACTTCAACGCCGACGGCACCGTGAAGACCGACGTGGGCATCCTCCTCAAGGTGAAGCAGATCTCCTCCTACGGCAACGACTCCTACGGCGGCATGTCCGGCCGGGATATCATGGCCCTGGCCGCGGGCCTCTACGAGTGCGGAAGGTTCCAGTACCTGGACGAGCGGGTGAAGCAGTGCGAGTACCTGGCCCAGGGCTTCTACAAGGCGGGGCTGCCCGTGGTGCTGCCCGCCGGCGGCCACGGGGTGTACCTGAACATGGACAGGTTCTTCGACGGCAAGCGGGGCCACGACAGCTTCGCGGGGGAGGGGTTCTCCCTGGAGCTCATCCGCCGCTACGGCATCCGGGTCTCGGAGCTGGGCGACTACTCCATGGAGTACGATCTCAAGACCCCCGAGCAGCAGGCGGAGGTGTGCAACGTGGTCCGATTCGCCGTGAACCGGAGCCAGCTTTCCCAGGAGCACCTCGACTACGTGATCGCCGCGGTCAGCGCCCTCTATCAGGATCGGGATTCCATCCCCAACATGCGGATCGTCATGGGCCACAACCTGCCCATGCGCCACTTCCACGCCTTCCTGGAGCCGTATCCGGCGGAGTAATACGATTTTTCTTTTGCCGCTTTTTCTCTTTATACAAAGAGAAAAAGCGGCGGAAAAAGAGAAACTTATTCGGGATAATGGGGATAGGTTCGCAAGCCGTATTTCCCAGACAAGTACTTTTGGATGCACCTTTTCTTTTAGAAGAAAAGGTGCGTGCTTTGTTTACATCCTCTTTTCATCCATGGTATACTTATATATTACTACACCTGGGAGGTGCGTTGCATGAAAAACTATGACGTCATCATCGTGGGCGGCGGCCCCGGCGGCATCTACTCCGCCTACGAATTGAAGAAGCTGGCCCCGGAAAAGCGGGTGGCCGTCTTCGAGGCGGGCCATCCCCTGGAGAAGCGGCGCTGCCCCATCGACGGGGTCCGGATCAAGAGCTGCGTCAAGTGCAAGACCTGCTCCATCATGTCCGGCTTCGGCGGCGCGGGCGCCTTCTCCGACGGCAAATACAACATCACCAACGACTTCGGCGGCACCCTCTACGAG
>CACXNN010000174.1 GCA_902768995.1 uncultured Eubacteriales bacterium
TCCACGGTGGTCCGGGTCAGGTAGGGCTTCAGGTACCCGCTCTTCACGTCCTCCACGAAGGCGGCCGTGTAGGGCACCGCACTGAGGATCGGCACGGCGAAGAGCACCAGCTCCCCCTCCAGGCACCGGAGGAACAGCTCCTCGTGGTAGCCGTAGAGGGCCTCGGGCCAGTCCATGCGGAACAGCCGATACAGGTCCTGGAACCCACCGATGGCCAGGCACAGGGCCATGCCCAGGGCCGCCAGCAAAAACGACCTCGAAAACACCGCCCGCTTCATGTCCGCCCAAATATGCCGCATCTTTCCCCCTCGCCTCCTCTTGCTGCCTCCATGATACGCCCCATATTCGGACAAACTGTAACAGAGTTGTAATGGAGTTGTAATTTTGGCATGAACTCCGCCCAAAAGCGCAAAAACTCCGCCGGGCGTACCCGGCGGAGGTTGCCATAGTAGGGGGGAAGACCTATGGCAAGGGGGGAATTTTATCCTATCTTGACCTTGGCGGTGGGGTCCACGGCCTTGCCCTTCACGAAGAACGCGAAGTGCAGGTGGCTCTCCTGGGCGCACTCGGAGATGGCCGTGCGGCCCACCGTGCCCAGGACCGTCCCGGCGTTCACCTTGTCCCCCGCCCGGACGGGGACCGATTCGTTCAGGTTGGCGTAGAGGGTCTTCCGATCCGAGGAGTGCTTCACGATCACCGTGACGCCCAGCTGGTCGTCGGTGTACACCTTCTCCACCGTGCCGCCCAGGACGCACTTCACCGCCGTGCCCTGGGGGCAGCCGATGTCCACGGCCTTGTGGGTGGTCCACTGGTCCAGGGTCTTGGAGTAGATCAGCTTATCGGCGGCGTAGCCCCAGATCACCTTCCCGGACACGGGGGCCTGGGCCTTGGCGCCGGCGCTCTTGGCGGGGGCCGCCGTGGCCTCCGCCGCCTGGCTGGGGGCGGGCTCCGCCGTGGCCGTGGGCAGGATCCGGATCACGGGCAGGCTGGTATCCTTGGGGAGCTCCAGCTCCAGCGGGGGCAGCGCCTCCTGCCGGGGCGCCTGGGCCACGATGTTCTCCAGGGGCGCTTCCTGGACCTCCTCCTTCTCGGGCAGGGAGGTGAGGGCCACCGCCGCGCCGATGATGGCGAGGCACAGGGCCAGGGCCCCGTACACGCCCCAGTCCCGCCAGAAGGTGCCCCGGGGCTTGGTCTCGAATTCGTTCATTTCTTCCATTGTAGATTCCTTTCCTGGCCCTGTCGGGGCCATTGGCCCCTGGGGGCATGTTCCATGACTTTGTTTCGCTCATAGTATGGGCCGGGAAAATGCCTTCCATTCAGTTTTTTTGAAAAACATGCTTGCCAAACGGCTGAATTAGGATTATCCTAAGCGCCGTGAAAAAACATCTGAACGCAAGCTATGCTCTGTATCTGAGCCTATACTGGATGAGCGCCTGCTTCGTCTACGGCTACACCCGCCTGTTCCTGGACCGGCTGGGGTTCAGCGCCCGGCAGGTTGGGCTGGTCCTGGCGCTGGACTGTGCCGCGGCCATGGTCCTGCAGCCGCTGCTGGCCCGGTGGATGGAGAAGTCGGGCCGGTTCACCCTGCGGCACGTGCTGCTCCTCCTGTGCCTCATCTGCCTCCTGGCGGGCGGGCTGCTGTTCCTGCCCCAAAGCCGGGCGGTCTTCGTGTGCCTGTTCATGGTCATGTCCATCATGACCATGACCATCCAGCCCTTCACCAACGCCGTGGGCTTCGAGCGCATCAACCGGGGGGAGAAGCTGAACTACGCCGCCACCCGGGGCGTGGCTTCCCTGGCCTTCGCCCTGATCTCCAAGGCCTACGCCGCCCTGGCCAAGGTGGACCTCGACTGGCTGCTGGCCCTGTATCTGCTGTGCACGGCGGGCATTTTGATCGGTTCCCTGCTGCTCGTTCAGGGGACGGGCGAAGCCCCCAAGCCCCGGGCCCGGGCGGACCACGGAGCCATGCTCAAGGCCTATCCCGCCTTCTTCGGGATGCTCCTGGGCACGGTGCTGATGTTCTTCCAGCACGGGTATCTGGACGGGTACCTCTACGACGTGATCCTCTCCGTAGGCGGGGACACCCGGGAGCTGGGCACGGCCCTGCTCATCGGCGCGGGGGTGGAGACCCCCATGATGCTCCTGTTCGCCTTTGTGGCGAAGCGGTTCGGCGTGAACCGGTCGCTGCGCTTCTCCGCCGCGGCCATGGCCCTGAAGACCTGGTTCATCCTGATCTTCCGGTCCGTGTGGGGCGTGTACCTCATGCGCTTCTGCCACTTCTTCTCCTACGCCCTGCTCATGCCCTCCCTGGTCTACTACGCCAACGAGCGCATGGCGGACAGCGACAAGGTCACGGGTCAGGCCCTCATCACCGGGGCCGTGTCCCTGGCGGGCATGTTCAGCTACCTGACCGGGGGCCTCATGGTCTCCGCCTGGGGGGCCATGCGGGGGCTCCTGCTGGTCACCCTGGTGGGCATGGCGGGCGGCGCGCTGTTCATCTT
>CACXNN010000175.1 GCA_902768995.1 uncultured Eubacteriales bacterium
TACAGCTTTTTTTTTTTTTTTTTTTTCACGGCTCCCGAAAAGGCAATTTACCAAAAATATAATGCTCTTTTTAAAGAAGAAGGAGACTTGGTGACAACAATTGACTATCCCTACGAAAATAGTCCTGAATTAACCACTTTGAATATAAATGAACTACTCCCCTTGCGCCGAGCATCCTTCAGCGGATTAACAGTGTTTGTTCCAAATAATGTCGAAAAGAATCTTCGGAATATTTATGGTGATTATATGGAACTGCCTCCACCAGAAAAACGAGAAAACCACGCACCTTCTTTTTTGGATTTAGGAGAACATATTCCATAATAATGTGCACTTCTGTCCATGTAGTCCAGACAACCTTTTTCAGCTATGCTGTCATTGTGGATAATTAGCACTCATGTTCCGCAATGTGAACATAATCGCTCTCGATATCTACAGTGGAGAAGGCGCAACAGGCTATGTTCCCGATGCTCGACAAATCTATCCTGATCGTCCCGTTTTCGGACAGCCCGTTGCATTTTTGTGAACTATTCCCTATAGGATGGCCGGTCAGGCCGGAACGTGCTATGATGGTAATATGGAAATAGGCGCTCGCCAACCGAATCAAGAGGAAACCGCGGCCCCCAAGCAACGGGGCCGGACGATCCTGCTGGGCTTCCTGGGCTTTTTGTTGGCCCTGGGGGTGCTGTTGCTGTGGGCTTATCACGGCATCTCCCCCGTGGTCTACGGCGAATACGGGGAGGACGTGCCCTTGGTGACCGCCTTCTGCCAAAAGGATGACGCCTTCCTCTTGGCCGACGAAAGCTGCACCGCCCTGGGTCGGCATATGGTGCAGGTGATCACCCGGTTCCGGTGATCACCCGGTTCCGGGTAGTGCCCTGCTGGCTGATCGTTCAGGATACCGTGGCCCCCACGGCCGTGCCCGTGACGGTGGACTTCCCCTCGGGATACGAGCCCACGCCGGATCAGTTCATCTCCGATCTGAAGGATGCGGACCGGGTGGGCGTCAGCTTCGCCCAGGACTACGACTTCTCCCCCGCCGGGGAACAGGCCGTCGTCATCCAGCTGGAGGACGGCAGCGGCAACGTGAACGAGGTACAGGCCACCGCCCTGGTCCGCTCTACGGTGGACCGGGTCACCATGGAGGCCGGCGCGCCCACCCCCGCCGTGGACCTCTTTTTGACCGAGGGCTTTCACGGGGAGCTGCTGGACACGATCACCGACCATATGATGCGGACCCCGGGGGAGTACGTCCTGCGGGTCCAATGCCCGGAAAACAAGCGCATCTTCACCACCGTCCTGGCGATCCAGGACACGGTGGCCCCTGCCGCTACGGGCCAGCTTTTGGTCCTGGCGCCCGGGGAGACCGCCGCGCCGGAAGCCTTTTTGACGGACGCGGCCGATGAAACGGCCCTCCAGTATGCCTTTCTCCAGGCCCCGGACCCGGACAGCCGGGAGATCCAGGACATCCTGATCCGGGTGACGGACGCCGGCGGCAACGGGGCCGACGTGCCCGCCCAGGTCCTCTACTCCTCCCTGGGGCGCGTGACCGTGGAGGCGAAGAACGGCCTGCTCACTGGCGCGGACATCGATCGTCCTGAGGCTGAGCCGGAAGGGTTTATGGCAAACACCTTGGGAAATTATCCCGTTCGGGTCCGGCTGACGGACGGCGTGGAGATCGCCCTGGTGACCGTGGTGGACACCGTCGCCCCCGTCTTGACCCTTCAGGAGAAGCCCTTCTACACCCGGCACGCATATACGCCCAAGGAGCTGGTGAACGTTACGGATGCGACAAGCGTGGCCCTGTCCTTCGTCCAAGCCCCCGATCAGGACAGCGACCAGCCCCAGGCCTTTTCCGTCCAGGCCGTGGATGCCGCCGGGAACGAAACCACTGCCACCTTCCCCTTGACGCTGGCCGTGGACGATACGCCCCCTGTCCTCTACGGGGTGGTGAACCGCACCGGTTATGTGAATGAACCCATCGCCTATCTTGCGGAAGCGTACGCCGAGGACGACGTGGACGGGCGGGTGGATATGACCGTGGAGAGCGGCGTACTCCTGTCCCGAAAGGGCAAGTACACCGTCACCTACACCGCCACGGACAGGAGTGGGAACACCGCCTCCAAGAGCTGCACCTATACTCTGGTGGAGCCCACCGTCACCGACGAGCAGGTACGCCAGATGGCCCAGGCCATCCTGGCCGATATCATAACGCCGGATATGGTCACCGCCGAGAAGCTGAAGGCCGTCTTCGACTACGTGCGGGGCCGGGTCCACTATACCGGGTCCTCCAACAAAAAGGATTGGCGCCAGGAGGCCATGCGGGGCTACGAGGACGGTCGAGGGGATTGCTTCACCGTGTACTCCCTGACCCGAGCCCTGCTGGACGAGCTGCAGGTGCCCTACATGAGCGTGACCCGCAAGGGCTCCTCCACCCACCACTACTGGGTGATCGTGAACATCGGCACCGGCTGGTACCACTTCGACCCCCTGATCAGCTCCGTCCACAAGCATCGCTGCTTCATGTGGACCAACCAGCAATGCAAGGTGAAGGCCTATTTCTGGCGGTTCTACGAGGAGAACTTTCCCCCCATCGCCACGGAGCCCTTCGACTACGACGCCGTGGTGCAGATGGAGCGGGATGGGCTGCTGCCCTGACAATGCCTAAATATACCCTAAAAAAACCTGATTGGGAATCCCTGCTAACAATGTAACAATACTTTGAAATCCGTTGTTTTTTCCCCCGCAGGGTGGTATACTGCCGCCATCGAGCGAAATAGCTGTTGAAGGAAGGACAGATCGACCTTATGAAGGATAACGATATGAAAAAAAAGGTCCGGGAGGACACCCCCCGAACCAATACAAAGAAGAAGCGCCGGATCGTGCTGTGGACGGTGCTGGGCCTGGTGCTGGTGGGCCTGGCGCTGGGCGGCTGGCAGGGGTACCGGATCCTGAAGAAGCCGGCCACCCTGTTCGCCCAAGCCCCGGCTGCCACCGCTCTTCCGCAAGCGACCATCCTGGCCCCGGCCTTCCCCGTGCATACCGCCGTCCCCACATCCGAGCCTGAAACGGCCACCCCTGCTCCCTCCTCGGCACCAGAAGCGACGGCCGCACCCGCAGCGGCCACGCCGGAGCCCACGGCTACGCCCAAGCCCGTGGAACGGTTGAACATCCTGCTCATGGGCATCGATGCCTTTGAAAACGGCGGCACCACCAGCGGCACCATGCCCCACACGGACGTGATGATGCTCATCGCCATCAACTTCGACGACTCCCTGCCCCGGGACACCCTGACCACCGCTCCCGGCTACTATGGCTACTATAAGCTCAACGGCGTCTTCAATGTAGGCCTGGGGGGCTGGAAGCGGCCCGTGGGCAAATCCGACGAGCTATCTGAGGGCTTCTTGCTGACCTGCCAGGCGGCGGAGGAATGGATGGGCGGTATCTCCATCCCCTACTATTACGGTCTGGATTTTCAGGCGGTCATCGATATCGTGGACGCCATCGGCGGTATTGACTATGATGTGGACCAGCGGTTCACTTCTATGAGCGGCCGACACACCTACGGCAAGGGCATGCACCATCTGGACGGGGATGCTGTGTTGGGATATCTGCGCATT
>CACXNN010000176.1 GCA_902768995.1 uncultured Eubacteriales bacterium
GACTTGTGGGCGATCCGGCTGCCCGCTTCCTGGAAGATCTGGACGATCAGCACCAGCAGGATGACCATGATGAGCATGACCTGGCTGTTGCTCCGATAGTAGCCGTAGTTGATGGCGATGGCCCCGAGACCGCCGCCCCCCACGATGCCCGCCATGGCCGAGTAGCCCAGGATCGTGGTCACGGCGATGGCCGCCCCGGTGATCAGGGAGGGTTTCGCCTCCGGCAGGATCACCCGCAGGAGCACCTGCAAGGGGGAGGCGCCCATGGACAGGGCCGCCTCGATGACCCCTCGATCCACCTCTCGGGCGGAAGATTCCACCATCCGGGCGATGAAGGGGGCCGCCGCGATGGTGAGGGGGGAGAGGGTCGCCTTCGATCCGATGGTGGTGCCCATGATGGCCCTCGTCACCGGCATGACCCACACCAGCAGGATGATGAAGGGCACGGACCGAAGGAGGTTGATGATTACCCCCAGCACCCGGTTGAACACCGGCATGGGCCGAAGGCCCTGGGGGTCCGTCAGGATCAGCAGCAACCCCAGGGGCAGGCCGATGGCGTAGGCCACCAGCGTGGAGCCCAGGGTCATATAGAGGGTCTCCCAAAATCCCTTCACGATGAGGGAAAGCATTTCGGTCAACTGCACTCAGATCACCTCCTCGAAGGAGACCTCCGCCCGGCGAAGGAACTCCAGCATTTTTTCCATGATCGAATCGTCCTCGGGCACCTGCAGGATCATCTGCCCGTAGAGACGGCCGTTCAGACTTCTCGTATCGGCGAACACGATGCTGGCCGGGACCCCGGTCTTGAGCACCATCTCCGCCACCAGCGGCCGGTCGGTGCGCTCCCGCCCGTCGAAGGTGATGCGGAGGAACCTCCCTTCGCCGAAGCTCTCCTTGGGGGGGACCTGGCTCGACGGGACGATCAGCTGCCTCGCCGCCATGCTCTTGGGCCGGTGGAAGATCTCCTCCACGACGCCCAGCTCCTCCACGTGGTTGTCCGCCAGGATCGCCACCCGGTGGCAGATGGCCTCCACCACCTTCATCTCGTGGGTGATGACCACCACTCGTCGTCGGGTCCAGGGCCGACGTGGCCTCGTCGCACAGCAGCACCTTGGGGTCCGTGCTGAGGGCCCGGGCGATGGCCACCCGCTGGCACTGGCCGCCGGAGAGCTGGGCGGGGTAGGCGTCCTTCTTCTCGGAAAGGCCCACCCGAGCGAGGAGCTTTTCGGCCTTGGCCTTCGCTTCCTTCTTGGGAACGCCGGCCAGCTGCAGGGGGAAGCACACGTTGTCGAGGACGCTCCGCTGCTGCAGCAGGTTGAAGCTCTGGAAGATCATGCCGATATGCCGCCGCTCCGCTCGGAGCTCCTTCTCGGAAAGCTTCGTCAGCTCCTTGCCGTTCACGATCACCGTGCCCGCCGTGGGCTTCTCCAGTAGGTTGATGCACCGCACCAGGGTGCTCTTGCCCGCACCCGACAGGCCGATGACCCCGAAGATCTCCCCCTCGTATATGGTCAGGTCCACGTCCTTCAGCGCGGTGACGGCCCCGTCCCCCGTGCCGAAGGTCTTGGTGATGCCTTTCAATTCTATGATCGGATTACCCATCCTGTCCTTTTTCTCTCCTTATACACCTCATCCACCACCTTCGGTGGTCCCCCTTCCCCTCCAGGGGAAGGCGTTTCAAATGGAAAAACCCCTGACAAATATACGTCAGGGGCGAAAATATCGCGGTACCACCTTGATTTCACGTCCGTCTCGCGGCGGACGCCTTACGGAGTGCCAACACACTCCTGCGCGATGACGGGCGCACCCGTCGCGGACTACCTTTCGCCCGCGCGGCTCCGGGACCATGTTCCCCGACCCATCCGCGCCCCGCTTCCACCTCTTCGGGGCTCTCTTGGCCGTACCTGACCGGGTACTCTTCCCTTCATTGCCTTTCGGTATGTAATTGCATGCAGTTTACTCCATTTCTATGCGTTTGTCAAGATATTATATACGATCTTTTTTCCTCTTTGAAAAACCGCGGGGAGGATGGTATACTGTTCCCATGGACCAAGGCCGCAAAAAAATCGCCCCCACGCGGGGCGACATAGGGTTGATCGTCGGGTGCCTGCTGGCGGCCCTGATCTGCTGCGGCCTGTGGCTGGGACTTAGAAGGGACGGCGCCGCCGTGGTGGTGGAGCAAGACGGGAAGGAGACCGCCCGGTATGCTCTCGATGAAAACAGGACCGTGAGGATCAAGGGGCAAGGGGGGTATAACCTTTTGGTCATCGAGGGGGGCGAAGCCTGGCTTTTGGAGGCCGATTGCCCCAACCTTCTCTGCGTGAAGACCGGAAAGATCCGCTACGCGGGCCAAAGCATCGTGTGCCTGCCCCATAAGGTGGCGGTACGGATCGTGGGAGGGGCGTCCGCCCTGGACGCTGTCACCGGCCCATGAAGACCAGGAAGCTGACTACACTGGGCCTCTCCGTGGCCCTGGCCCTCATACTGTCCTACGTGGAGAGCCTGCTGCCGCCCCTTATGGCTGTGCCCGGGGTGAAGGTGGGCCTGCCCAACGTGGTGATCCTGTTCCTCCTGTACCGCTGCGGCTGGAAGGAGGCGGGGTGTGTGTCCCTCATCCGCTTGGTCCTGTCCGCCGCCCTGTTTACGGGCTTTGTTGCCTTCTTCTACGGCCTGGCCGGGGCCGTGTTGAGCCTTCTGGGCTCGGCCCTGCTGAAGAAGTCCGGCCGCTTCTCCCCCCTGGGCGTCAGCGCGGCGGGGGGCGTCCTCCACAACCTGGGGCAGATCGCCCTGGCCGCCCTGATCCTGGACAGCGGCTACGTCTTCGCCTACCTGCCCGTCCTCCTCCTCTCCGGCACGGTGGCCGGGGCCCTGGTGGGCCTGCTGGCGGGGATCCTCATCCGAAGGACGGACGTTAGATAAGCTTCGTATACCGGGCCAGGTTCGTGATGAACCCGGGCCCTTTTTTCGTGTCGATCTCGTACCAGCCCGAGGGGGCCGTAGCGAGGAAGGGGAAGGTGTCGCCCCGGTGGGCGGTGAACAGGATCCGGCCCTTCTTCGAATCGGCGGTCCGCACGTTCACGGACCCGCCCACCACCTCCACGAACCGTTCCGGCACGGGGGCAGGCGGCTCCGGCTGGGGCTCCGGCTCCGGCGCAGGTGCGCTCGTCAGCTCCTTTTCGAAGACCTTGGGGATGCCCCAGCATGCCCAGCCTTTGGGGCGGAATTTGGTCTTCACCACCCCGTACTTGCGGCCCTTGGCCTCGATCAGGTATTCGTCGTCGATCATGTAGCCGATGTGGCTGGCCCGCTGCCCGGAGAGCCGGAACACCCACCAGCCCCGCTTCGGCGGCTCGTCTTT
>CACXNN010000177.1 GCA_902768995.1 uncultured Eubacteriales bacterium
CACCACCGTGACCTCCGCCCCGGGGATCATGCCCATGTCCAAAAAATGCTGCCGCAGGGCCCCTTCCCCGCCCACGGTGCGGATCACGGCGGATTTGCCCACCAAAAGCTGGTTCAGCGTCATGCCATTGCCTCGTTCCCGCCTCGGTTTGCCAAGGCTAACTTTTTGGGGGAAGTATACTCCTTTTTTGGCGAAAAAGCAATAGACCTTGTGAAATATACAGGGATATGGTATGCTGAGTGTGGAGGTGCGGCATGAAAAAGGTATTTGCGATGCTGTTGGCGGTCCTGCTGCTGAGTTCGATGGCTTGCGGGCAGAAAGCGGGCACGGTCGAAACCCAGGAGACGGCTGCTCCCGTCGCCACCGAAGCCCCTAAGGCGGAGGCGCAGGCGGTGCGGCAGGTGGGGGCCTACGACGTGGTGGCCAATGACGGCGCCAAGGCGGGCACCGAGGCCTATCCCTATATGGTGATGACGAAATACTCCGTCTGGTATCTGGCGTCAACGGACATAGAGCTGCAGGGCGAGGACACCTTCTTCGCGGGGCTGGCGGAGGTGCTGCAATACTTCGACGAGGACGTGGCGGACGCGCAGAAAGCCCTGGCGGGGCGCATCCCGGCAGAGATACCGCCCGTGGAGATCCGGACGGACTTCTGCGGCCAGGCCGGCGTCTCCGAGAGCGCTGGGGCCTATTACAACGGCATGGCCAACTTCATCAAGCTCTTCCACAGCTGGGAGGTGGTTCGGTACGCCCTGCTCCATGAGTACGTGCACTATTTGACCATCCATTGCGCGGAGAAAAAGGTGCTGAGCGGCTTCTACGCAGAGGCTGTGGCCGAGTATGTATCCCGCATCCTGTGCAAAAACCGCATGATGCGCAGCATGGACCCCAGCGAGCTATATGATCCCGAAATGCTGGACGCCATGCACGCCTGGGGCGTCTGGGACGAGGAGATCGGCGGCCCGGACTACCGAAAGTCCGTCCTGTGCGAAAGCGACGCCTTTGCCCGGGGCTTGTATGACGGGCAACAGTATCAGAGCGTGGGCCAGCGGACGCTCCTGCGCATGGGCGATCGGCCCATCCCCTACCATGTATACGAACTATCCTATGCGGAGGGTGAGTCCCTGGCGTTCTACCTCATGGAGACCTACGGGGAGGACAGGTTCCTGGACAACTGGGATACGGCGCCCGACAAGATAGCGGAGCTGTACGATCTCACCGAGGAGGAGCTGCTGACCGCCTGGAGCGCCTGGAACGCCGAGCAATGCGAACAACTGGGCATACGGATGGAGTTGCCATAAGGGGAATGTATGGAAAAGGGACGCAGCAGCGTCCCTTTTTGCTTTGGTCATATCTGCCGAGCTTTGGCAGTAAAAGCCTCTACATCGATACGCAAGACAGCCACGGTATCCGTCATGGCCTCGGTAATGTAGAAATTGCGGCCTGTCTGCGTCTTCATCAGCATGGTCAGGGCATCTGTCTTTTCAACCGGGTCGGTCAGGATCGTCGCCCGCCCCTCGCCCATCACCGAGGCGTAGGCGGCACCGTATTTGCAGGGCAGGTCCCCGCCGGAGACCAGGGACACGTCCGTCTCCAGCACGAAGGCCACCCGGCCGTTCTTCTGCAGCACGTCCAGTTTGCGCCCCTCTTTGGCGCTGTGAAGGTACAGGGTCAAAACCCCGTTTTCCAGGGTGTATCCATAGTGCAGGGGCACCACGTAAGGGCGATCACCGTCGATCATGGCAAGATGGACCACCTGGGCTTTGTCCAGGATGGCGCGGATGGCGGCCGTATCCGTAACTTCTCTGTCTTTTCTTCTCATAAGAATAAAAGTCGAGCCGACGGTGTCCCGCCGGCTCGTGGTTCGCTTTGGTTACGCCTTCATCTGGGACATGACTTCCTCAGCGAAGTTGTCCTCCCGCTTCTGCAGGCCCTCGCCCATCTCGTAACGGACGAAAGTGACGACCTCGGAAGCGTTCTTGGCCTTGAGCATATCCTTCACGGCGATCCCCTGGTCCTTCACGTAGACCTGCTCCAGCAGGCAGACTTCCTTGTAGTACTTGCTCATGCGGCCGTCCACCATCTTCTCGACGATGGCCTGGGGCTTGGGCTTGGCGGCCTGGGCGTTCTCCTCCAGGGCCTTGGCCAGCTGGATCTTGCGCTCATGGTCGATGTAATCCTGGGGAAGATCCTTCACGCCCACGCACACGGGGTTGGCCGCGGCGATCTGCAGGGCCACGTCATGCATGGCTTCCTTGTCGCAGGGAGCGGAGAACTGGACCACGACGCCGATGCGGCCGCCCATGTGGATGTAGGTATCCACGGCGCCCTCGATGCGGGCGAAGCGGCGGATGGAGATCTTCTCACCGATGCCGGCCACGGCGGTGGACACGGCATGCTCCACGGTGTCGCCGTCCATGGTGGTGGCCATGAGGGCTT
>CACXNN010000178.1 GCA_902768995.1 uncultured Eubacteriales bacterium
TCTGCATGATCATGTAGTTGAACTCCAGGAAGGAGAGCCCCTTCTCCATGCGCTGCTTGTAGCACTCGGCCCGGAGCATGTTGTTCACGGAGAAGCAGGGACCCACCTCCCGCAGGAGCTCCACATAGTTGAGGTTCAGCAGCCAGTCGGCGTTGTTGACCATCTGGGCCTTGCCCTCACCGAACTCGATGAACTTCTCCATCTGGCGCTTAAAGCAGGCGGCGTTGTGGTCGATGTCCTCCCGGGTCAGCATCTTGCGCATGTCGGTGCGGCCGGAGGGGTCGCCGATCATGGTGGTGCCGCCGCCGATGAGGGCGATGGGCTTGTTCCCCGCCATCTGCAGCCGCTTCATGAGCGTCAGCGCCATGAAATGGCCCGCGGTCAGGCTGTCCGCCGTGCAGTCGAAGCCGATGTAGAAGGTGGCTTTGCCGGCGTTCACCATGTTCCGGATCTCGTTTTCGTCGGTCACCATCTCCCGGATCTCGTTCTCGTCGGTCACCTGGGCCAAAAGGCCCCGTTCGATCAGTTCCTCATAGATTCCCATTGTCTTTCCTCCTGTCGTAATAAAAAAGTCCCCTGCCGAAACAGAGGACGACGTGAAGCCGTGGTACCACCTCAATTCAAGGGACGCCCCGCAGGCGGACCCTTCTCCTTGGACGCTGTATCGGGCGCACCCGTCTCCCCCTACTCCCGTTCAGGGAAGCGGCTCCGGAATGTACTTCACCAGCGTCTGCCGCATCCTTTCACCAGCCGGATGCTCTCTGAAGACCTCGCGCCGCCTACTCTTTCCTTCACAGCCTTCGTGTGATTGGCACCATTATACCAGCAGTTTTTTATTTTGCAAGATATATTTTATAGGAATCCATTGAAAGCACGCACCCTTTCTTGAAAGAAAGGGTGCACCCAAAGAACTTTAAGAAGAAAGCATGTACTGTTGAGAAGTCCAAGATATCCTCTTGTGCTTCTCTTTTTTGCGCCGCTTTTACCCATGGGCAAAACATAGTCGAAACCTGCACGCTGTTTGGTTTCTCCTTGTTTTGCCCGTGCTGCGCCTCGCTGTATCTGCCACAGGCAGCGCTCGGCTTCGCACCCCTTCACAGAAAAGAAAAAAGCGGCAAAAGATACCTCACTTCCCCTGCTTCAACCGTTCTTTCTCGAACTGCAGGGTGTAGAGCTGGTAGTACTTGCCCCGCTGCTCCAGGAGCTGGTGGTGGGTGCCCTGCTCCACGATCTCGCCCTTACTGAGCACCAGGATGTTGTCCGCGTGCTGGATGGTGGAGAGCCGATGGGCCACGATCAGCATGGTGCCGATGTTCATCATCTTCTCCAGGGAGTCCTGGATCAGCACCTCCGTCTCCGTGTCGATGTTGGCCGTGGCTTCATCGAGGATCATGACCTCGGGCTTGTGGAGGATGGTCCTTGCAAAGCTCAGCAGCTGCCGCTGGCCCGCGGAGAAGTTGTTGCCCCGCTCCCGCACGGGCTCGTCCAGGCCCTTCTCGAGCCTATCGATGAAGTGGTCCGCGTTCACGTACCGGCAGGCGGCCATGATCTCCTCGTCGTCCACTCCCTCCATACCCAGCAGGATGTTGCTGCGGATGGTGCCGGAGAACAGAAACACGTCCTGGAGCATCTGGCCGAAGTGCTTGCGAAGGGACGCGGTCTTGATCTTGCGGATGTCCATGCCGTCGATCAGGATCTCGCCCTTCTGGAACTCGTAGTTCCGGCAAATCAGGGACAGGATGGTGGTCTTGCCGGAGCCGGTGGCGCCTACGAAGGCCACGGTGTCCTGGGGGTTCACGTGGAAGGAGACGCCCTTTAAGACCCACTCCCCGGGGATGTAGCTGAACCACACGTCCCGAAACTCGATCTCGCCCCGGACGTGATCGAGCTCCACGGCGTCCGGCGCGTCCACCAGCTTGGGCTCGATGTCCATGATGGTGAACACCTTCTCCGCCGAGGCGAAGGCGGACTGGAGCCAGTTGAACTGCTCGGCCAGGTTCTGGATGGGGGTGAAGAACTTGTTGATGTACATGTAGAAGCTGACGATGATCCCCGCGTTCAGGGTCTGCCCCAGGAAGGACGCGCCGTCCAGATACCCCTTGCCGCCCAGGTAGAAGAGGCAGAGGATGGAGCTGATGTAGAGCACGTAGACCAGGGGCCGGAAGATGCCGAAGACCAGGATCTGGTCCCGCTTCGCCTTGCCGAGGCCCAGGCTCTTGTCGGTGAAGTCCCGAAGCTTCTCGTCCTCCCGGTTGAAGATCTGGGTGATCTTGATGCCGGACAAATTCTCCGAAAGGTAGGTGTTGATGTCCGTGGTCCGATCCTTCACCCGGCGGTAGGCCCGGCGGGCGAACTTGCGGAAGATCATGGTGAACAGCACGATGAAGGGCACGAAGCAGAGGACCATCAGCGTCAGCTCGTAGTTGAGGGCGATCATGGCCGCCAGCACGCCGATAATGACGAACATGTTCTTGACCAGGTTCACGAGGAGGCTGGTGAACATGAGGGAGATGGCGTTGGTGTCGTTGGTGACCCGGGTCACCAGCTTCCCCACGGGGGTGGCGTTCATCTGCTCGTGGGACAGGCTCTCGATGTGGGTGAACAGGTCCTCCCGCATGCCGGAGATGATCTTCTGGCCCACCTTCTGGAGCACGATGGCCTGGACGTAGACGCAGACCATGGACACGATGAG
>CACXNN010000179.1 GCA_902768995.1 uncultured Eubacteriales bacterium
AAAAAGTGCGCCAAATTGGAGCTCTTTTTTGAAAGCACGTTGCTGGAAACATGGGACAACTTCTCCTACATTTCCGAGGGGACACCTACAACAGAAATTCCGGACAACTTGTCCGGAATTATCCGATGGACACAGATCAACTTCCCGCCAAGTTGGCGGGAAGTTCAAATCAGTAGCCGTGAGTTAACTTCGCGCCAACTTGGCGCGAAGTTGCGGAAAGGAGGTGAGGCCAAGGGCTGATCGTATCGCACCGCTTCGGCGGGAAGGGGACAAAGAGAAAGGAAAGGAGGTTCATCAGATGAAGATTCGTCATTCTTCCAGTACGACCGTTGGCTGGACACAGGAAGCAAGAACAGGTCCGTAGGGACCAAACGGGGACGGGCGCCGGGCTGTGGCCCGCGGGTATCGTACAGCGGCTATGGCCGCAAGGTTGGTTCCCGGAAGGGCTTCGCCCAACAGGAGACAGACATCCTGAATAGGATGTGCAAGCATAGCATTTGGCGTTCCAAATGCGCTTGCCGGGGCACCCGGACCCATATGCCGCGCAAGGCGCGGGGAAAGGGGTTATGGAGTATAGAGCAAGGAACATTCACGTTGGGACTCGGCTCAACGAAGCCGAGCATAAGAAACTATTGGAGCTGTGCAAACAGACCGGCCTGGGCAGCACCCGGTTGCTGCGGCAGCTGATCACGGAGACGGAGATCAAAGCCTCGCCCACGCCGGAGCTCCGGGAGCTGCTACGGGCCGTGGACTGCATCGGCAACAACCTGAACCAGCTGGCCCACCGGGCCAACACCATCGGCCTCATTGACAAGGAGGAATGGGAGCAGGTGAAAGCCCTCCATCGGCAGCTGCGGGAAGAGGTGTACCGATGGCGGTGACGAAGATACTGGCCAAGACCGTGCGCCTCGACAAGTTGATCCGGTATGTGGTCAACCCCAAGAAGACGGAAGAACAGGTGTTCGTTTCGTCCGTGGGCTGCGTGCCGGAAAGTGCGGCCCGGACCTGGAAGGACACCAAGCGCCGGTTCGGGCGGACGGAGGGCGTCCAGGCCTATCACCTGATTCAAAGCTTCAAGCCCGGGGAGATCACGCCGGAACTGGCCCACGAGATCGGAAATCAGTTCGCCCAGAAGTATCTGGACGGCTACGAGGTGATCGTCGGCACCCATGTGGACAAGGCCCACGTCCACAACCACATCATTTTCAACTCCGTTTCGGACCGGGACGGGCACAAGTACCACTCCTCACCCAATTCCTACTTCAAGGAAATCCGGGGCCTGTCGGACAGGCTCTGCCGGGAGTACGGCCTGTCGGTTATCGACGAGCCAAACAAACGCGCTCTGACCTATGTGGAATGGCGGATGCAGAAGCTGGGCATCCGGACCCAGCGGCAGCTGGTGGACCGGGATGTGGAGGAGTGTTTGTCTCTGGCCATGGACGTGGGGCAGTTCTACGCCCTCATGGAGGACCGGGGCTACACCGTTCAACACAGGAGTAAATACCCAACCTTTGTCCCCTATGGGGACGAGCATGGTCATCGGGCCAGGATGAAGGGCAAGGCCATGACGGAGGACGATTTCATCGCCTACATCGACAAGGCCATGACGGACCCCACCTTCGAGGTCATCATGCCCCGGCAGCAGCGGGTCCACTTTCCCCGTGGAAAGGTCACGGGCTTCCGGGCCTGTGTTCTGGCTTGGACGTACATCCTGGGGTTGGTGAACGACGGGGTGCAGATGCAACGTGTGGTGCCGCCCAGGGAGCTGAAGCGATTCGAGCAGCTGAAGAAGGCGGCGGCCTACCTGTCCAATAACAAGATCGACACCCTGGAGCAGCTGGAAGAGAGGATAGCCGATCTCACCCGGCAGATCGACTACAAGACCAAGCACCGGATCATCCTGAACGGGCAGAAGAAGCGACAGCGACCCCTCTACGAGGCTCTGCAAACGGTAGCCATGTTCGAGACACAGGACCGGGCCGCCTTCCCTCTCTCCGAGGAGGAGCAAAACAAACTGCAAAAAGCACAGCATATTCTTTCAAAAACCCCCATCGACATCCTCAAACTTGAGCGGGAAAGGCTGTATGCTGATCTCGTGGAGGTAAATCGGGCGCTCCGCAACCTAAAGAGCGAGCTTCATCTTTGTGAGCAGATAGAGGCGGACAGCACCCACATCCACGAAAATCTCCAGCCTTTCCTGACGGAGGGCAGGGAGCTCATCGAAGAGCTCTCGCATTATGACCGGGAACGGTAAACGACAAAACTTGCATCGCACCACATGCGTGGGAAGGGGACCAGGCAGGACAGAATAGAAAGGAGGAAAAAGCTATGCTGACCGAAGTTCATGGCGTCATCATCCATCAAATCAGCAAAGGAGGAACGCTTGCCCTGCATGAACATGA
>CACXNN010000180.1 GCA_902768995.1 uncultured Eubacteriales bacterium
GGTCCACAAGTCCAACTCCGACGGGTATCTGGTGGGCTCCCGAGGCTCCGTGGGCAGCTCCTTCGTGGCCACCATGGCGGGCATCACCGAGGTGAACCCCCTGCCGCCCCACTACGTGTGCCCCCACTGCAAATACAGCGACTTCGACATCGACCCCCTGCAGTACAACACCGGCGTGGACCTGCCGGACAAGCTTTGCCCCGTCTGCGGCATGCCGCTCAAAAAGGACGGGTTCGAGATCCCCTTCGAGGTCTTCCTGGGCTTCAAGGGGGACAAGACCCCCGATATCGACCTCAACTTCTCCGGCGAGTACCAGCACCGGGCCCACAAGTACGTGGAGGAGATGTTCGGCCAGCACCACGCCTACCGGGCGGGCACCATCGCCGGCATCGCGGAAAAGAAGGGCTTCGAGTGCGTGTACCACTACGCCGAGGTCACTGGCCAAACCCTGCGCCGGGCGGAGATCGAGCGCCTCAGCCAGGGCTGCCTCAACGTGAAGGTGACCACGGGCCAGCACCCGGCGGGCATCGTCATCGTGCCCAAGGACGAGGACATCTACATGTTCACGCCCATCCAGTACCCGGCGGACAAGGTGGAGCAGGGGACCATCACCACCCACTTCGACTTCCACGCCATGGACGACCGCTTGGTGAAGCTGGACATCCTGGGCCACGACGATCCCACGGCCCTTCGCATGCTCCAGGACTTGACGGGCATCGACCCCACCACCATCCCCCTGGACGACCCGGAGACCCGGAAGATCTATTCCTCCCCGGAGCCCCTCCACGTGGACCTTTCCGCCCTCGAATGCACCGTGGGCACCCTGGGCGTGCCGGAATTCGGCACCAGCTTCGTCCAGAAGGTCTTGGAGCAGACCCGGCCCACCACCATGGAGGAGCTGGTCCGCATCTCGGGCCTTACCCACGGCACGGACGTGTGGCTCAACAACGCGGAGCCCCTGGTGGTCAATGGCATCGCTAAATTGAAGGAGGTCCTCTGCACCCGGGACGACATCATGAACTATCTCATCGTCCACGGCATGGAGGCGTCCTTGTCCTTCAAGATCATGGAGCGGGTCCGCAAGGGCAAGGGCCTCACCGACGAGATGGAGGACGCCATGAAGGCGGGGAAGATCCCGGCCTGGTTCATCGACTCCTGCAAGAAGATCAAATACATGTTCCCCCGGGGCCACGCCGTGGCCTATACCATGATGGGCTTCCGCATCGCCTACTTCAAGGTCCACCACCCCCTGGAGTTCTACACGGTCTACTACACCGTCCGGGCGGACGCCTTCGACATCTCCCGGTCCCTGGGCGGGGCGGACGCGGTGCTTCGGGAGATACACGCCCTGGAAAAGAGCCTGAACGCCGCCGACACGGACGCCTCCAAGAAGGACAAGGACCTGATCACCATCCTGGAGGTGGTCTACGAGATGTACAAGCGGGGCATCGAGCTCTTGCCCGTGGACATCTACAAGTCCCAGGGGACCAAGTTCGTCATCGAGAACGGAGCCATCCGTCCCCCCTTCAACGCCATTCCCGGCGTGGGCGACACGGCGGCTCTCGCCATCGCGGAGAAGCGGGGCACGGAGCCCTTCCGGTCCATCGAGGACTTCGCCGCCCGCACCGGCAGCAACAGCGGCGTGGTGGCGGCCCTGGAGGGCTGCGGCTGCTTCGAGGGCCTGCCCCAGAGCGACCAGATCTCCCTCTTCGATTTTTAACATGGAAACGCTTGACAGCGGCAGGGCGAAACCGTATAATAATCTCAAGTAATCCTGCACGCTCGGTGCGTTCATAGATAGATATATATAGATGCTGAAAATAGAAGCGATTTCATACGTTTTTTGATATAGACAGCGAATATATACAACCCATGGTATGGACTATTGTGACCGGGCGTATGCCCGGTTATATTCTTATAGATGGGAGTGAAACGATGCACTGGTGGTTTTTGATCCCCGCCGTCGTGCTGGGCGCTGTCATCGGCATAGCGATCGGCTATATCTACCGCAAGAACGTTGCGGAAGCCAAGATCGCCAAGGCCGAGGACGCTGTGCGCACCATGCTGGACGATGCACAGAAGAAAGCGGAAGAGATACGTAAGGAAAAGGAACTGGAAGCCAAGGAGGAGATCTACAAGCTCCGCACCGAGGCTGAGAAGGAGAATCGGGACCGTCGGAACGAGCTGCAGCGCACGGAGCGCCGCCTCTTCCAGCGGGAGGAGACCCTGGATAAGAAGATCGAGGCCGTGGAGGCCCGGGAGCAGGCCCTCAACCAGCGGGTCACCAAGGTGGAAAAGCGGGAAGCCGACGCCGAGGCGTTGGTAGCCCAGCAGGAACAGGAGTTGGAGCGGATCTCCGGTTTGACTGTGGACTCCGCTAAAGAGATGCTCCTCGCCCG
>CACXNN010000181.1 GCA_902768995.1 uncultured Eubacteriales bacterium
CATAGCTCCTCCGGTATCTTTTGTTGTGGCAAACTAAGTATACCAGAGTTATGGGTCACTTTTCTATTCGTTGCACTTCAAGTGTACATTCAAGGTGAAGAGAAAAAAGAAACCGAAAAAAGAGAAGCACAGGAAGGATTTGGGGGAATGGCTGCAAAAAGCCGTTCCCCCTTTTTATTTATGCGGGAAGGGCAAGCCCTTCCCCTACACAAATTCCGCGATATTCACCGTTATATCCCTGTGCTTTTCTTTTTGCGCCGCTTTTTATTTTCACTGAAAAGAAAAAGCGGCAAAGGAAAAAATGTGGTATACTATGCCCAATGAAGCAAAAGGAAGTGAAGCCATGAAGGTTTGTCTGCTGAACGATTCCTTTCCCCCGGCCATCGACGGGGTGGTGAACGTGGTGCTGAACTACGCGGAGCATCTGGGGAAGGACCACGGCGCGAAGGTGGCCGTGGGCACGCCGGCGTACCCGGACGCCCACTACGAACAGTACCCCTATGAGGTCGTGGCCTATCCCAGTTTGGATACCACCGCCCTCATGAGCGGCTATCGGGCCGGGTACCCCTTCTCGGAGAAGGCCGTGGAGGGGCTCTCCGCCTTCGGGCCGGACATCATCCACAGCCACTGCCCCGTGGCCTCCACCATCCTGGGGCGGCTCCTCCGGGAGCGGACCGAGGCGCCGCTGGTGTTCACCTACCACACCAAGTTCGACATCGACATCCACCGGGCCGTGAAGCTGCCCGTGGCCGCCCAGGAGACCATACGGGTCATGGTGGCCAACATCGAGGCGACGGATGAGGTCTGGGTGGTGAGCCGGGGCGCGGGAGAGAATTTGAAGTCCCTGGGCTATTCCGGGGACTATCGGGTCATGAACAACGGCGTGGACTTCGCCCGGGGCCGGGTGGACGATCTGACCGTGGAGAAGGTCACCGCCGGCTACGACCTGCCCGCGGGGGTGCCCGTGCTGCTGTTCGTGGGCCGGATGATGACCTACAAGGGCCTGCCCCTGATCCTGGACGCCCTGAAGCTCCTCATGGACGCCGGGCAGGACTTCCGCATGGTGTTCATCGGCAAGGGCCCGGACAAGGAGCTGATGGAGGATAAGGCCCGGAGCCTGGGCCTGGAGAAACGGTGCATCTTCGTGGGCCCCGTCTACGATCGGGAGGCCCTGCGCGCCTGGAACACCCGGGCGGACCTGTTCCTCTTCCCCTCCACCTTCGACACCAACGGCTTGGTGGTCCGGGAGGCGGCGGCCTGCGGCCTGGGGTGCGTGCTCGTCCGGGGCTCCTGCGCTGCCGAGGGCATCGACGACGGGCGCAACGGCTTCCTCATCGAGGAGAGCGCTGAGGCCATGGCGGCCCTGCTTAAGGAGATATGCCCGGACCTGGTCCGGCTCCACCAGGTGGGCCAACACGCCATGCGCGAGATCTATCTCTCCTGGCAGAGCGCCGTGGACGCGGCCTACGACCGGTACGGGGCCATCCTGGACCTGAAGCGGAGCGGCAAGCTGCCCCCCAAGCGGAAGGTGCCTACGGACTATCTGATGGCCCTCGCTTCCCGGAGCATGGAGGAGCGGGTGCGCCGCCGCCGGATCCGGCTGGAGCTCCTGAACGACTTCAGAGAGACCGCCCAGGGCATGATGGAGAACATCCAGGAGGCCCAGAGAAGCGCCGAGCAGCGCTGGGCCAAGGTGGCCGAGGACATCCAGCGGGAGCTGGACGCCCTGCATCGGGAATAGCCCCACCACATACACCTCTTGACATGTGACCGTTTGTTCACTATACTGTGATCGAACGGTCACTTTTTGAAAGGAGGACTGCCATGGCGAAGGATACGAAGGAACGGATACTGGCCCTGGCCCTGGACAAGTTTTCCCAGAACGGCTACGACGGCACCAACATCCGGGAGCTGACCTCGTCGTTGGGGCTGGTCAAGTCCGCCCTATACCGGCATTTCGACAGCAAGGAGGCCATCTGGAACGCCCTGCTGGACGAGATGATCGCCTACTACGAGGCCGGTTTCGGCTCATCGGAGCACCTGCCCCCCGTGCCGGATTCCCTGGAAGGGCTGGTGACGCTGACCATGGGGATGGCGGACTTCACCATCCACGACGAGAAGGTGGTCAAGACCCGCAAGCTTTTGTCCATCGAGCAGTTTCGGGACGAGAGGGCCCGGGACCTGGCCACCAAGCACTTCCTCACGGGCCTGACGGCCATGTTCACCCCCCTCTTTCAGGGCATGATGGACAAGGGTCTCCTCCTTCGAGACGACCCCGCCATGCTGGCCTTTGCCTATACCGCCCCCATCTCCGCCCTCATCCACCTGTGCGACCGGGAGCCGGAGAGGACGGATGAAGCCATCCGGAGGATCGAAGCCTTCAGCCGGCACTTTATC
>CACXNN010000182.1 GCA_902768995.1 uncultured Eubacteriales bacterium
TCTCCTCCGCATAGGTGGGGCTCACGGTGGTGACCCGGTCGGAGAACACGATGCCGCCCTTCATGCAGGAGAGGAGGCCGTAGAACTCCAGGTTCTCCGTGGAGAAGTAGCCCTCGTTCAGGCCCAGGTAGGTGTTGAGCCAGTGGAAGTCGAAGAGCCCCTGGAACTTCAGGTTGTGGATGGTGTAGACCGTGCGGATGGCCCGATACCGCTCGTCGATGCCGTACTGGGCCCGAAGGAGCACGCTCAACAGCCCGCACTGCCAGTCGTTGCCGTGGAGTACGTCCGGGAACCAGCCGATCCGGGGCAGGGCCTCCAGGATGGCCCGGCAGAAGAAGGCGAACCGATAGCCCTCGTCCTGGTCGCCGGTGTAGACCCGGTCCCCGCCGAAGAGGGCCAGGTTGTCCACGAAGTAGTACCGGACCCCGTTCTCCACGATGGTGTCGATGCCGCAGTAGACCCGATCGCTCCCCATGAGCACGGTGAAGTCCACCACGTGCTCCATGGAGCAGATGTAGGTGTAGGGGATCAGCCTATACTTGGGCAGGATCACCCGCACGTCCAGCCCCTCCTGGTTCAGGGCCACGGGCAGGGCGCCCGCCACATCGGCCAGGCCCCCGGTCTTGATGAAGGGCATGGCCTCGCTGGCGCACAGGAGCACCTTCAACGGCCCCTTCTCGACCACGGGCTCCGCCTGGGGGATGATCTTTTCGACCACCGGCTTCCCTTTGGAGGAAGGGGGCCGCTTCATGGTTTTTGCAGTGCTCATACGGTTTGATTCTTTCTGATCACGATGGGGAAGTTGTCGTAGCCCTGGAGGTTCCGGCCCGGCAGGATCTTCACGCCCTTGTCCAGAATCACGTGGTCCAGAAGCACGTTCTCGCCGATCTCAGCGCCCTGCATGACGATGCTGTTGTAGATGCGGGCGCCGGGCTTCACATGGACGCCGCGGAAGAGGATGGAGTTCTCCATCAGCCCCTCGATGACGCAGCCGTCGGCCACCAGGGAGTTCTTCACCTGGGCGCTGACGGTGTAGCGGGCGGCCACCTCGTCCTTCACCTTGGTGTAGATGGGCCGATGGGCGTTGAACAGGTCCGCCTGCACGTCCGGGTTCAGAAGGGCCATGCTGTTGGCGAAGTAGCCCTCCACGGACTCCATCCGCGCCAGGAACCCTTCGAACTTATAGCCCATGATGTTCAGCGTCTTGCACTTCTTCAGCAGGATGTCCCGGTGGAAATCGTATTCGCCCCGGGCGTAGGCCTCCTCGACGAGGTACTCCAGCAGCTCCTTCTTCAGGATCATCACGTCGGCGCTGCGGTTCATGCTATGGGGCCGATAGGCGTCCAGCTCCATATCTGTGACCCGGCCTTTCTCGTCCAGAATGAGGCGCAGGTCCTGATTCTGCTCCTCCGGCCGGAGGGACCCGTCCTCCGCGTAGAGGATGGTGATGTCCGCGCCGGTTTCCACGTGCTGCTCCATCATGGCCGTGAGATCCAGGTTCATGACCACCCGGGGCCAGGCCAGGATGGCGTAGTCCTCCTGGGTGCGGCGCACGTAGCCCAGCACGGACCGGATGGCGTCGATGTCGCCCCGGAATACGCCGGCGTTGTCCTTGGTCATGAAGGGGGGCAGGATGAAGAGACCGTCACGCTTGCGGTGCAGGTCCCACTCCTTGCCGGAGCCCAGATGGTCCATGAGGGAATGATAGTTCTTCTCCGTGATCAGGCCCACGCTGGTGATGCCGGCGTTGACCATATTGGAGAGGGTGAAATCGATGAAGCGATACCGGCCGCCGAAGGGGACCGCTCCCGCGGAGCGGGACAGGGTCAGATCCTTGAGGTGGGTGGACCGATCAGCGGTGACGATGAGGCCGAATGCGTTGTTGATCATAGCTTACGCCTCCTTTGCGGGCTGGTGGGGGTTCTCGGTGTTGACCACGGCGCCCTTGGCAAGATACGCCCTGGGGGGAATGGTCACGTCGTTGCCGATGAGGGTGATGTCGCCGGTGAGCTTGTTGTTCACCTTCTCGCCGGGACGGACGGGGCCGCCCACCATGGAGTAATCGCCCACGATGGAGTTCTCGCCCACGATGGCCTTCTCCACGGTGACGTTCTTGCCCACCACGGCCTTGGGGAAGATGATGCTGTCCTTCACCGTGGCCCCCTTCTCGATGCGGGCGCCGGAGAAGATGACGGAGTTGGTCACCGTGCCCTCCACCACCGCGCCTTCGGACACCAGGGAATTGGTCACCTGGGCGGTGAGGCTGATGTAATGGGGCGGCATGACCGGGTTGCGGGTGTAGATGCGCCAGCTGTCGTCGTCCAGATCCAGCACCGGCTTCTGGCCCAGCAGGTCCATGTTGGCCTCCCACAGGCTCTGGATGGTGCCGATCGGCGTCGTCCGCCTCCATGTAGGCGCGGAGCTTCTTCCAGTCGAAGATATAGATGCCCATGGACGCCAGGTTGCTCTTGGGCTCCTTGGGCTTCTCCTCGAAGGACTGGATGAACCCGTTCACGTCGGCGTTCATGATGCCGAAGCGATGGGCCTCCTCCCAGGGCACCTGCAGCACCGCGATGGTGGCCGCCGCCTTCTTGTCCCGATGGAACTTCAGCATCTTGGCGTAGTCCATCTTGTAGATATGGTCGCCGGAAAGGATGAGCACATAGNNNGTCGCCGGAAAGGATGAGCACATAGTCAGGATCGTACTGGTCCACGAACTCCCGGTTCTGCCAGATGGCGTTGGCGGTGCCGCTGTACCAGTGGCCGTTCTCCCCCTCGGTAACGTAGGGGGGCAGCACGAAGACGCCGCCGTAGTTGCGGTCCAGATCCCAGTGCTGGCCGGTGCCCAGATAGGCGTTCAGCGCCAGGGGCCGGTACTGGGTGAGGACGCCCACCGTGTCGAAGCCGGAGTTGACACAGTTGCTGAGGGGAAAATCGATGATCCGATACTTGCCGCCGAAGGGGACGGCAGGCTTGGCCATGTTGGAGGTGAGTACGCCCAGCCGACTGCCCTGGCCGCCGGCTAAGAGCATGACCACGATCCGTTTTTTCATCCTTGAGTCACATCCTTTCCGTCATTTTTCTTGGTGAATTTGAAATACATACCGCAGAAGGGGAACAGATCCTGCCGGACCATATGGGGGAAGCGGGCGCCGGGATAGGAGGGTTCGGTGGTGAGGGACCAGCCCTGCTCCGCCGGGAGCTCGCCCGTGGAGAAGGCCAGGGAGAAGGTCCCCTCCTCGGGCACGGGCAGGCTGTACCCGGGCCGGTAGACCGGGGTGAAGTTGAAGACACACAGCAGCGTTTCGTCCTTGCTCTTTCTCAGGAAGGCGACGACGGAGTTCTGCGCATCGTCCACCACGCTCCACTCGAAGCCGTCCCAGCCGTCGTCCCGCTGGTAGAGGGCCGGGTTGTCCTGGTAGAACCGGTTCAGGCCCCGGACGAACCGGCGGAACTCCTCGTGCTTGGGATAGGAGAGAAGGAACCACTCCAGGCTCTCGTAGAACCGCCACTCGATGAAGGTGCCCAGCTCCGTCCCCATGAAGGTGAGCTTCTTGCCCGGATGGGCCATCTGATAGGTGTACAGGAGCCGGAGCTGCTGGAACTTCTCCTCGTAGCTGCCGGGCATCTTGTTC
>CACXNN010000183.1 GCA_902768995.1 uncultured Eubacteriales bacterium
TATTCGTGGGTGTCGAAGGCCCCGATCTCCAGCTCGATCATGGCCACGGCGATGTTGGAGCAGTGGTCCGCCACCCGCTCCAGGTTCGTCAGCAGGTCGTTGAACACGAACCCCTGATCCAGCGTGCATTCCCCGGCCTGGACCCGGTTCACGTGGTGGAGCTTCAGCTCGTCGCACAGCATGTCGATCATCTCTTCCAGGGGCTCCACCCGGTACGCTTCCTTCACGTTCTCCTCTTCGAAAGCACCCATAGCCAGCCCCACGATCTCCTCCACGGCGGCCACCAGGGCGTTCAGCTCCCGCTGGGCCTCCCGGGAGAAGGTCACCTTCTTTTCCGCGATCTCCCGAGCCACCTCGGCAAGGTTCATGGCGTGGTCGCTGATGCGCTCGATGTCGCTGATGCAGTGGAGGAACTTGCTGATCTCCTTGTTCTGCTCCGGGTCCAGCTCCTGCCGGTTCACCTTCACGAGATAGGACCCCAGCTTGTCCTCGTAGGTGTCCACCTGGTTCTCGAGGCGCTCCACCGCGGCGTACTCGGCATCGGACCACTTGGAGAGGAGCTTCAGCGCCCGGAGAAGGTTCTCCTGGGTGGTGTCCGCCATCTTGGCGATGACGATCTTGCTCTGCTCGATGGCCAGGGCCGGGTGGGCGACGAAGCGCTCCTCCAGCCGGTCGATCATGGCCTGCTGGACCAGGTCCTCGGGCCTGTCCTTCACCAGCCGGTGGGCCAGGCGCCTTAGCCCGTTGATGAAGGGCAGCAGGGCTACCGTGGACAGGACGCGGAAGCCGGAGTTGATGAGGGCCAGCTCTACAGGCCCCACGGCCCCGTGGCGGACGCTCTCGGGCAGCAGGGCGTTGGCGATGAAATAGGGGATCAGGCAGATGGCCGTGCCCAGGACGTTGATGAACAGATACACCAGGGACGTGCGCCGACCCGTGGGCCCCGCGCCGATGGCCCCCAACAGGACCGGTACGGAGGCGCCGATGGCGATGCCCATGATGATGGGGGCGGCGGCCTCGGCCGTGATGGCCCCGGTCATGGACAGGGCCTGCAGGATGCCCACCGCGGCGGAGGCGCTTTGGAGCACCGCCGTGAAGGCCGCGCCCACCAGGATGCCCAGGATGGGGTTGTCGAACAGGAGCAGCAGCTCCCGGAATTTGGCGCTCTCCTTCAGGGGCAGCACCGCGTCGGACATGGCGGACATGCCGAACATGAGCACGGCGAACCCCAGCAGGATGTCCCCCACGTGCTTCTTGGTGGAGGACTTGGAGACCATGCGCAGCAGCGTCCCCGCGATGGCCACCGCCGCCGTGATGGTGGCCGTGGAGAACAGGGACACCCAGCCCCCGCCCCCGCCCAGCAGGGACAGGCACAAAAGCCAGCCCGTGACGCTGGTGCCCACGTTGGCGCCCAGGATGATGGGGATGGACTGGACCCCCTTCATCATGCCGGAGTTCACGAAGCCGATGACCATGATGGTGGTGGCGGAGGAGCTCTGGATGGCCGCCGTGACGCCGAAGCCCAGCAAAACGCCCTTCAGCGGCGTGCTGCTCAGCCGCCACAGGATCACTTCCAGCTTGTTTCCGGCCACCCGCTTGAGACCGTCCCCCATGACCGACATGCCGTAGAGGAACAGCGCGACCCCGCACAGCAGGGAGAGTACGTTGGCGATGCCCATAGGACCTCCTTCGTTCCAGATATCCACCCAATATGCAGTGTACATGAAAAGCGGCTCCGGCGCAACAGGATTTTCGCTCTTGCGCTGTAGGCATGAAAAAGTATATAGTAATAGGGAACGAATCGGGAGGACAACGAGATGGCGGAAGACGAACGAGCCTACCAGCGGCAGCGGCGGACCTATCGGACATTGTACAAGCCGGCGAAGCTCCTCATGGAGGGGCTGCTGAACTACAGCTATACCCTGGGGCCCAAGATCGAGGGGCCCTGCCTCATTTTGAGCAACCATGTGACGGACTTCGATCCCATCCTGGTGGGCCTCAGCTTCCCCGAGCACATGTACTACGTGGCCGGGGAGAACGTGATGCGCATGGGGTTCCTCAGCAAGCTCGTCACCCGCTACGCCTCCGTCATCCAGCGGGTGAAGGGCACCACCGACGCGGAGGCCGCCCTGCAGATTTTGCGGACGCTCCGAAAGGGCCGGAACGTGTGCATGTTCGCCGAGGGCAACCGCACCTTCACCGGGGAGACGCTGCCCATCGCCCCGGCCACCGCCAAGCTGGTGAAGATGGCCCGGAGCACCCTTATCACCTACCGGCTCACGGGCGGGTACCTTTCCACGCCCCGGTGGAGCACCCACCGCCGCAAGGGCCGCATGACGGGGGCGGTGGAGCACCCACCGCCGCAAGGGCCGCATGACGGGGGCGCCCGTGGGGGTCTATCCGCCGGAGGAGCTGAAGAAGATGAGCGAGGCGGAGATAGCGGACCTCCTAGCCCGGGACCTGTACGAGAACGCCTACGAGACCCAGAACAAGGCGCCCGTGGCCTATAAGGGCAAGGCCCTGGCGGAGACCTTGGAGACCGCCCTGTACCTGTGCCCCAGGTGCCATCGGATCGACACCCTTCACAGCCGGGGGGACCGGTTCAGCTGCGACTGCGGCCTCACCATGACCCTGGACGAATACGGCTTCTTCCAGGGGGAGGATCTGCCCTTCAAAACGCCCCTCGACTGGGACAGGTGGCAGACCGGGGAGATGGAGAAGCTGGCCCAGGCCCTGGGCGACGAGCCCGCCTTCTTCGACGAGGACCAGACCCTGAACCGGAAGGAGGACGACCACAGCCTGACGCCCCTCACCACCGGACGCATGGCCCTCTATCGGGACAGGCTCACCGTGGGCGATCGCGCCTTCCCCCTCCGGGACCTTCGGGGCATCGGCCTCATCCAGCGCCAGGGCATGGTCTTCTCCACCGCCGACGGGGACTTCGCCGTCACGGCCTCTCGGCTCCGCTGCGTGCGCAAGTATCAGACCTTGTTTGAATTATTAAAGGAAAGAATAAAAGCCTGATCCTTTTTCTTGAAAGAAAAAGGATCAAAAAGAACTTTAAGAAGGGGTACAGCTTTCGTATGAAAAGCCATACCCCTTCTTGCATTTCTCTTTTTGCGCCGCTTTTTCTCTTTAGCATAAAGAGAAAAAGCGGCAAAATAAAAACTAATTTATCCGCAGCCCCTTGGGCAAATGGTTCTTGAGGACGCCGGCGGCGCCCTTGCCCAGGCCCAGGGGGAGATCCTTATAGGTCACGGCGCACCATCCGGCAAGGTCCGTGGGCAGGGTCTCGCCGCGGAGGAACCGCAGGGCATCAGACTCCGACACTGAAGTCCGCCTGTGCAGGGGCGACCCGGCGGCCATGGCCAGGGCGTGGGCGGGCACGAACCTGTTTTTGACGATCTCGCCCAGCAGCAGCCCCGCCCGAAGGAGCCGCATCCCGTCCAGAGCGCAGGGCAGCGGCGGCAGCAGCAGCGCCCGGCCGTCCGGGAGCAGCCGCAGGGGGCTGGAAAGCCCCTCCGTCTCCTCCTGCAGGAAGGCCTCCGCCAGGGGGGCCTTGTCGCTTCTCACGGGCAGATAGGCCGTGTCCACGGCCGCGCCTTGGCGCCGGAACTTCGACGCGTACTGGCCCTCGCCCAGGGAGGTGTGGGGGTAGAGACGGCGCTCCTCCACCAGCTCGAAGTCCGGGAACGCCGACAAAAACCATGCCCTGTTCTCCTCGTTCTCCGCGGGGGAGAAGGAGCAGGTGGAGTAGACC
>CACXNN010000184.1 GCA_902768995.1 uncultured Eubacteriales bacterium
GGAGGGCCTGCTGGAGCGGCGGGTGGACCCGGTGAACCGGCGGAAGAACCAGCTGTATGTGACGGAGGCGGGGGAGGCCCTGACCCGGGAGAAGCGGGCTATGCTGGATAGGGTCAACGCCCGGGCCTTCGCCCACATCGAGGAGGGCGAATTAGCCACCTTCGATCGGGTGCTGGATCAGATGATGGACAACCTGGGCGGCCGGGACCTGGAGCCCAATCAGGTCTTCGGCTCCCTTATGGAAGCGGACAAGCGGAAGGAGAAGAAATGAAGTACACCATCAAACGGCTGCTGGGCTTCGTGGGGAAGTACAAGTACCCGGCCATCCTGACCATCATCTGCATGATCGGCGAGGTGGTCTTCGAGGTGCTGATCCCCCGATACATGGCCCTGCTCATCGACAACGGTATCAGCCTGGGGGACACGTCCTACGTGTACCGCATGGGGGCCGTCATGATCCTGCTGACCATCGGCGCCATGGCCCTGGGCATGCTGGGCGTCATCTTCGGCGCCCGGTCCTCCACGGGCTTTGCCATGAACCTGCAGAACGCGGTCTTCGGGGCGGTGGAGGATTTCTCCTTCAAGAACACGGACAAGTTCACCACGCCGTCCCTGATCACCCGCATGACCAACGACATCACCAACGTGCAGCAGTCCTTCCAGATGACCATCCGCATGGCCATGCGGTCCCCGGCTCTGCTGATCCTGGCCACCTTCATGGCCATCCGCATCTCCGGCCGGCTGTCGCTGGTGCTGCTGTGCGCGCTGCCGGTCCTGGCTGGATGCTTAGTCCTCATCGGCACCAGGGCCCATCCCCGGTTCATGGCCATGCTCCATCGGTACGACGACATGAACGGTTCCACCCAGGAGAACCTGATCGCCATCCGGGTGGTGAAGGCCTTCGTCCGGGGGGATTACGAGACCGAGAAGTTCCAGAAGAGCGCCCGGGACGTGCGGGACGCCCAGTTCAGCGCGGAGAAGATCCTGATCCTGAACGGGCCCCTCATGACCCTGACCATGTACGCCTGCATTCTGGCGGTGGTGGGCATCGGCAGCAGCCACGTGGCCACGGGGCAGATGTCCTCCGGCGAGCTCATCAGCTTCATTTCCTACATCAGCTCCATCCTGATCTCCCTCATGATGCTCAGCATGTACTTCATGATGCTCATCATGTCCTCCGCGTCGGCCAAGCGCCTCGTGGAGGTGCTGGACGAGGTGCCGGACATCGACGAGAACCGGTCCAGCACCGTCGAGGTGAAGGACGGCTCCATCGACTTTGATCATGTGGACTTCTCCTATACCGGCACCGACGAGAACCCCACCCTCGCCGACATCGACCTGCATATCCAAAGCGGCGAGGTCATCGGCGTCATCGGCGGCTCGGGCAGCGGCAAGACCTCCCTGGTCCAGCTGATCCCCCGGCTCTACGAGGCCACCGCCGGGGAAGTGAAGGTGGGCGGCGTGAACGTGAAGGAATACTCCACCGACGCCCTGCGCGGCGCCATCGGCATGGTGCTCCAGAAGAACGTGCTGTTCTCCGGCACCATCCGGGAGAATCTGAAGTGGGGCGACCCCAACGCCACGGACGAGGAGATCGAAGCGGCCTGCAGGGTGGCCTGCGCCCACGACTTCATCATGTCCTTCCCCAAGGGCTATGATACGGACCTGGGGCAGGGCGGCGTCAACGTGTCCGGCGGTCAGAAGCAGCGGCTGTGCATCGCCCGGGCCCTGCTGAAGAATCCCAAGATCCTCATCATGGACGACTCCACCAGCGCCGTGGACACCGCCACGGACCAGGCCATCCGGGAGGCGTTCCGCACCGTTTGTCCCACCACCACCAAGATCATCATCGCCCAGCGGCTCAACTCCGTCATGGATGCGGACAGGATCGTGGTCCTGGACGAGGGCCGGATCAACGACGTAGGCACCCACGAGGAGCTGCTCCGGCGCAACCCCATCTACCAGGAGGTCTACGAATCCCAGACCCAGAAGGAGGTGGCGTAACATGGCAAAAGGTTTCGCGAAACCCAAGAACGTGGGCAAGACCTTCGCCCGTCTATTCGGCTATCTCCGTCCCCACATCGGCAAGCTCGTGGTGGTGGCCTTGCTGCTGCTGGTCAACAGCCTTTCCGGCGTCATCGGCACCTACCTCTTGAAACCCATTTTCAACATCGCCGCGGACATGTTCAAGACCGGCAGCCGGGACTTCGGTCCCATCCTCCGGAACATCTTCCTGTTGGCAGGGGTGTACGTGGCCGGTGTGGCCGCCAACTACGGGGTCAACTATCTGCTCATGAAGATGAACACCCGGGTCCTCTGCGAGATCCGGTGTGAGATGTTCGAGCATCTGGAAAAGCTGCCCCTCAAATACTTTGACAGCCGCACCCACGGCGAGATCATGTCCCGGTTCACCAACGACACCGACACCCTACGGGAGATGCTCAGCAACGCCCTCCCCAACATGATCAGCAGCACCGTGACCCTGCTGGGCGTGCTCGTCGCCATGTTCCTCATGAACTGGAAGCTGACGCTGCTGGTGCTGAGCATCCTCTTTATCATGACCATCCTGGTGGGCCGCCTTACCAAGCTCTCCGCCAAATACTTCCGGGCCCGGCAGGCCGCCATCGCCGCCGCCAGCGGGTACGTGGAGGAGCACTTCGAGGGCCAGCGGGAGGTGAAGGTGTTCTGCCATGAGGGCAAGGTAAAGGCGGAGTTCGGGAAGCTCGCCCAGAACCTGCGGGACGCCGCCGCCAAGGCCAACTCCTACGGCATGATCCTCATGCCCATCATGGGCAACACCAGCTACATCCTCTTCGCCGTCAGC
>CACXNN010000185.1 GCA_902768995.1 uncultured Eubacteriales bacterium
CGATCTCCTCCTGCTGGCCGAAGAATACGTACACCTTCCGGCCCAGCTTCACGGAGCCCTCCGAAACGGCCCGCATCATGGCGAGGACGGCGGCGCAGCTGGCCTTGTCGTCCAGGAACCGGCTCTTGATGTAGCCCCCTTCCGTCTCCACGTACCGGGGATCCAGGGCGATCATGTTCCCGATCTCCACGCCCAGGGCTTCCGTGTCCGCCTTGGTGTACACAGGCTCGTCCAGCGTCACGCAGACGTTCTTGGCGTAGTCCAGGGGCTCGTTCCGATCCGCCTGGGGGATGATATGGATGCTGGAACTGCGGCGGCGTACGGTACCGGTCAGGACGCGGCCCTTGCGGGTATAGACCCGGACGTTCTCATGGATGGTCTGAAAGGGCGGGTTCCCGCCCACGTTGTAGACCTCCAGGGTGCCGTCGGGGAGGATGCGCCGGACCATGAGGCCGATGTCGTCCCCGTGGGCGGTGATGAAGAGGGGCCGCCCCTCCCCGCCCAGGTCCACCCGGACGCCGCCCTTGTTGAGCCGCCAGGGCGAAAAACCCAGGGCCCGGCACTTGTCCAGAAGGAGCTGATCCAGGGGGCCGGAGAAGCCCGTGGTGCTGTCCACGGAGAGAAGGTCCCGAAGGTCGGTCAGGATGTTTTCGATCATATGGATCTCCAATCGGATTTATTTATAACTTGCACCTTTCTTGAAAGAAAGGTGCATTCAAAGAACTTTTGAGAAAGAGAATTTTTCGTTATTTGCCCATGGCGGTCTTGAACTCTTCCCAGGCGCTGTTGTAGAGCTCGATGGCGGTGCCCAGGTCGTGATACACGCCGCAGCGGGCCAACGTCTCGTCCGTGGGGTTGAAGGTCTCGTTATTGGCCAGCTCCTCGTCCATCCGATCCATGGCGCCCTGGTTGGGGGTGGAGTAGTAGATGAACTCCGTGTTCCGGGCGGCCAGATTGGCGTCGTTCAGGAAGTTGATGAAGGCGAGAGCCGCCTCCACGTTCTTGGCGGTCTTGGGGATGACCACGTTGTCGAACCAGACGTTGCTGCCCTCCTTGGGGATCACGTAGGCCAGATCCTCGTTCTCCTCCATGCAGAGGATGGCGTCGCCGGCGTAGATCACGGCGAGGGCCGCCTTGTTGTTGATCATGGAGGAACGGATGTTGTCGGTGCCCAGGCCCTTCAGCAGGGGGATCTGCTTGATGAGCTCCTCCTTGGCCTGGTCGATCTCGTCGGGGTTCGTGCTGTTCATGTCGTACCCGAGGCGCAGCAGGGACACGGCCAGGGCGTCCCGGACGGAGTCGTACTGCCAGATCTTCTCCGCGTACTTCTCGTTCCAGAGGATGTCCCAGCTGTCCACCTCTTCGTCCACCATCTTGGTGTTGTAGAGGATGCCCACGGTGCCCCACATATAGGGCAGGGAGTACTTGTTGCCGGGATCGAAGGTGTTGGTCACCTCGTACATCCGGTCGGCGATGTTCTTCTTATTGGGGATCTTGCTCATATCGAGGGGCATCAGCAGATCGTCCTTGATGAGCTTTTCGATGATATAGTCGGAGGGGAAGCACATGTCGTAGGGGTTGTCTGCGGAGCGGAGCTTGATGAGCATCTCCTCGTTGCTGGTCATCTCGGTATAGTTCACCTTGACGCCGGTCTCCTTCTCAAAGAGGCTGATGAGCTCGGGGTCGATGTACTCGCCCCAGTTCAGCACGTTCAGCTCGCCGCCGATCTGGTCATACTGATCCCCGTCGGCAAAGCTGTAATCCGCCTCGTCCTCCTCGGCGTCCTGTTTCTTGCAGGCCACGCAGGAGAGCACCATCAGAGCACACAGCAGCAAAGCAAGCCATTTCTTCATTTCATTTTCCTCCCTTATCCTTGAGTTTCACTTTCTTGTTCTGGATCTCGTACTCCCGTTCCTTGGCGATGCGCCGCAGGTTCACGACCAGGAGCAGCGTCACCAGCGGTATGAAGATCACCGTAGCGAGGGCCGGGTTCACGCCCTTAGCGCCGCGGGCCGCGGAGTAGATGTAGACGGACAGGACGCTCTTAAGGTCGCTGACGAAGTAGCTGACCACGAAGTCGTCCAAGGACATAGTCAGCGCCATGACGAAGCCCGAGGTGATGCCCGGCATGATGTCCGGGATCACGGCCTTGAAGAGGGCCTGCATGGGGGAGCACCCCAGGTCCATGGCGGCCTCGTAGAGCAGGTCGGAGCTCTGCCGAAGCCGGGGCATCACCGAGAAGATCACGTAGGGAATGCTGAAGGAGATGTGGGCG
>CACXNN010000186.1 GCA_902768995.1 uncultured Eubacteriales bacterium
CACTCCCTTACAGCCGAAGATATACACTTTTCCACCCACAGTGTACCATGCCTCCCGGGCAAAAATCAAGGCTTGGACCCGAAATCAAAAAATGATTTGGCAACCTAACATATTTTTTGCATATTCGCATTGCATTTCCCAACAGGTGTGCTATACTGCAAATGTACCCAAATATAGGTAGGAGGTTGCGTATGGATTACACGAAGATCAAAGAAGCGGCGCAGGCATATCTGCCTGCCATGACCAAGTTTCTCCGGGACCTGATCGCCATCCCCAGCGAAAGCTGTGAGGAGGAAGGCGTGGTGAAGCGCACCATCGCCGAAATGGAGGCCCTGGGCTTTGACAAAGCCGAGATCGACCCTGAGGGCAACGCCCTTGGCTGGATGGGCACCGGCGAAAAGATCATAGCTTTCGACGGTCACATCGATACCGTTGGCATCGGCAACATCGCCAACTGGGAACACGATCCCTACCAGGGCTATGAGACCGACGACATCATCTACGGTCGCGGCGGCTCCGATCAGGAGGGCGGCGTGGTCAGCGCGGTCTACGGCGCCAAGATCATGAAGGATCTGGACCTCATCCCCGAGGGCTACAAGATCCTGGTGGTGGCCTCCGTCCAGGAGGAGGACTGCGACGGCCTCTGCTGGCAGTACATCCATAAGGAAGACGGCATCACCCCCGAGTTCGTGGTCTCCACCGAGCCCACCGACGGCGGCATCTACCGGGGCCATCGTGGCCGCATGGAGATTCGGGTGGACGTTCGCGGCGTCTCCTGCCACGGCTCTGCCCCCGAGCGCGGCGACAACGCCATCTACAAGATGGCCGACATCCTGCAGGAAGTCCGTGCCCTCAACGAGAACTCCGCCACCGACGCGGACGAGATCAAGGGTCTCGTGAAGATGCTGGACCCCAAATACAATCCCGAGCACTATGAGGACGCCCGGTTCCTGGGCCGCGGCACCATCACCGCCTCCCAGATCTTCTACACCTCTCCGTCCCGCTGCGCCGTGGCTGACTCCTGCGCGGTGTCTCTCGATCGTCGCATGACCGCCGGTGAGACCTGGGATTCCTGCCTCGAAGAGATCCGCAACCTCCCCGCCTGCAAGAAGTACGCCAAGGACGTCACCGTGTCCATGTACATGTACGACAGGCCCGCCTGGACCGGCCTCAAGTATGAGACCGAGTGCTATTTCCCCACCTGGATCAACAAGGAGACCGCCGCCCACGTGCAGGCTCTCGCCGACGCCCATAAGGCCCTGTTTGGCGAGGAGCGCATCGGCTCCGAGAGCGCCATGCACCTTCGTCATCGGCCCCTCATCGACAAGTGGACCTTCTCCACCAACGGCGTGTCCATCCAGGGCCGCTACGGCATCCCCTGCGTGGGCTTCGGCCCCGGCGCCGAGTCCCAGGCCCATGCCCCCAACGAGATCACCTGGAAGCAGGATCTGGTCACCTGCGCCGCCCTCTACGCCGCGGTGCCCATGAACTATCATCCCGAGAACGCCGACGGCGACGTGACCGTGTATCGGGCGGGGAAGACGGACACCAAGTTCGCCAACGACTAAGACTATCACCACTACATTTTATACAGGAGGCCCTATGAGCAACGTCAAGAAGTATACCGACAAACTGAACCAGCTGAAGTTCGACAACATGTACAATGGCGACTTTTTCCTGACCTGGGAAAAGACCGACGATGAGATCGCCGCCGTGTTCACCGTGGCCGACGCCCTTCGTCACCTCCGTGAGAACAACATTTCCACCAAGATCTTCGACTCGGGCCTGGGCATCTCCCTGTTCCGCGACAACTCCACCCGCACCCGGTTCTCCTTCGCCTCCGCCTGCAACCTGCTGGGCATCGAGGTCCAGGACCTGGACGAGGGCAAGAGCCAGATCGCGCACGGCGAGACCGTCCGTGAAACCGCCAACATGATCTCCTTCATGGCCGACGTCATCGGCATTCGGGACGACATGTACATCGGCAAGGGCAACACCTACATGCACAACGTGGTGAACGCCGTCACCGAGGGCAACAAGGCGGGCGTCCTCGAGCAGAAGCCCACGCTGGTCAACCTCCAGTGCGACATCGACCATCCCACCCAGTGCATGGCGGACATGCTCCACTGCATCCACACCCTGGGCGGCAGCGACGACCTCGACGAGGCCATCAAGAACCTGAAGGGCAAGAAGGTGGCCATGACCTGGGCCTACAGCCCCTCCTACGGCAAGCCCCTGTCCGTGCCCCAGGGCGTGGCGGGCCTGTTC
>CACXNN010000187.1 GCA_902768995.1 uncultured Eubacteriales bacterium
ACCATCCTGAACATGGCCCGCAAGGGGGAGGTCCCCGGCGCGCCCATGCAGTTCAACTTCGTGCTGGGTGTCCCCGGCTGTTCCCCCGCCACGGTCCAGAACCTGGTCTGGATGGCCAGCGCCATCCCCGCCGGGTCCACCTGGACGGCCACGGGCGTGGGCCGCAGCGCCTTCACCCTGGCAGCCCCCGCCATCGTCATGGGCGGCAACGTCCGGGTGGGCTTCGAGGACAACCTCTACCTCTCCCGGGGCGTGAAGGCCCGGAGCAACGGGGAGCTGGTGGAGAAGGTGGTTCGCCTTTCCCGGGAGCTGGGGAGGGAGATCGCCTCTCCTGCGGAAGCCCGGGCCATCCTGGGCCTTGTCGGCGGCCCCAACTGCCCCGTCAAGTGAATATATACAGCATAAACTTATAAAAATACATTTCATACGGAGGAAGAAAACATGGCACTCAAAGGCAACAAGTACGGCACCCATCGCGTCATCGAGCCCAAGGGCGTGCTCACCCAGGCGGCCTATAGGATCGACAACAATATGGACGTCCTCTACTCCAACGAGATCATCTGCGACGTCCAGTCCCTGAACATCGACTCCGCCTCCTTCACCCAGATCGAAGAGGCTTGCGGCGGCGACGAACAGAAGATCGGCCAGATGATCATGGGGATCGTCGCCGAGCGGGGCAAGCAGCAGAACCCGGTCACCGGCTCCGGCGGCATGTTCATCGGCACCGTGGCCTACATCGGCGAGGATCTGAAGGATCGGGATCTGAAGGTGGGTGACAAGATCGCCTCCCTGGTGTCCCTGTCCCTGACCCCCCTCCGGATCGACAAGATTTTAGCCGTCCATAAGGACATCGACCGGGTGGACATCGTGGGCAAGGCCGTGCTCTTCGAAAGCGGCATCTACGCCAAGCTCCCCTCCGACATGAGCGAAGCCCTGGCCCTGGCCGCCCTCGACGTAGCCGGCGCCCCTGCCCAGGCCCGCAAGCTCCCCAAGGAGGGGGATTCCGTCCTGATCCTGGGGGCCAACGGCAAGAGCGCCGTCCTCTGCGGCTACGAAGCCATGAAGAAGGTGGGCCCCACCGGCAACGTGGTGGGCCTGGTCCGCAACCCCAAGCAGGTCCCCGCCCTCATGGAGCTGGGCGTGTATCATAAGGTCATCGTGGCCTCCGCCACGGAACCCGTGGCGGTGCTGGAGGCGGCTCTCGCGGCCAACGGCGGCAAGGAGTACGACATCTCCATCTGCTGCGTGAACCAGCCCAACTGCGAGATGAGCGCCATCCTGCCCGTGCGGGACGACGGCCTGGTGTACTTCTTCTCCATGGCCACCAGCTTCACCAAGGCGGCCCTGGGCGCCGAGGGCGTGGGCAAGGACGTGAACATGATCATCGGCAACGGCTATACCAAGGACCACGCCGAGATCACCCTGAACGTGCTCCGGGAGAACCCGAAACTCCGCGCTTTATTTGATGAGAAATACGTATAAAATTTTGCATAAGGAGTCTGGATATGCATTTTGAGAATTACGCCCGGAGGAACGGGCTGTTCCGGGATGTGCCGGATGAGCTGTGGAACGACTGGCACTGGCAGGTCAAGAACCGGGTGGAGACCCTGGAGGACCTGAAGAAGTACGTGAACTTGACCGAGGAAGAGGAGGAGGGCGTGCGCCGGACCCTGGGCCGGCTGCGCATGGCCATCACCCCCTACTACCTGTCCCTTATCGACCTCAACGACAAATACGATCCCATCCGCCGCCAGGCCATCCCCACGGCCCACGAGCTGGAATCGGCCCCCTACGAGGCGGCGGACCCCCTCCACGAGGACACGGATTCCCCCGTGAAGGGCCTGACCCATCGGTACCCGGACCGGGTGCTGTTCCTGGTCACCGACCAGTGCTCCATGTACTGCCGCCACTGCACCCGTCGCCGGTTCGCCGGGCAGAAGGACTGCGCCGTGCCCATGGAGCAGATCAAAAAAGGCATCGAGTACATCCGGCAGCATGAGGAGGTCCGGGACGTGCTCCTCTCCGGCGGCGACGCCCTGATGCTCTCCGACAACCTGCTCGAGCAGATCATCGCCGAGCTTCGGACCATCGAGCACGTGGAGATCATCCGCATCGGCACCCGCACCCCCGTGGTCTGCCCCCAGCGGATCACAGCGGAGCTGTGCGCCATGCTGAAGAAGTATCACCCCATCTGGGTCAACACCCACTTCAACCACCCCAACGAGATCACCCCCGAGGCGG
>CACXNN010000188.1 GCA_902768995.1 uncultured Eubacteriales bacterium
CACGGCCCGCTTGCGGCGGATGCCAGCGGTGTCCACCAACACATAGGGCTCCCCGTCCAGGGTGAAGAGGGTGTCCACGGCGTCCCGGGTGGTGCCGGGAATGTTGGACACGATGCAGCGCTCCTCGCCCAGGATCGCGTTCACGAGACTGCTCTTGCCCACGTTGGGCTTGCCCACCACGGCGATGTTCAGGGGATGCTCCCCCTCCTCCTCCGCTTCCGGCGGGAAGTGGGCGCAGACCTCGTCCAGCATGTCTCCAAGGCCCAGCCCCTGGCCGGCGGAGATGATGATGGGGTCGCCCAGGCCCAGAGCATAAAACTCGTATATGGCGTCGTTGAACTTGGGGGCGTCCAGCTTGTTCACCGCCAGGACCACGGGCTTGTTGGACTTGCGGAGCATGGTGGCCACCTCCTCGTCGGCGGCGGTCATGCCCTCCCGGCCGTCCACCAAAAAGACGATCACGTCCGCCGTCTCGATAGCGAGCTCCGCCTGCCGCCGCATCTGGACGGCGATGATGTCCTCGCTGGCGGGCTCGATGCCGCCGGTGTCGATGAGGGTGAAGCTGTGGGTGAGCCACTCCGCGTCCGCGTAGATGCGATCCCGGGTAACGCCGGGGGTGTCCTCCACGATGGAGAGCCGCCGCCCGATCAGCTTGTTAAACAGGGTGGATTTGCCCACATTGGGCCGTCCCACGATGGCTACCAAAGGTTTGCTCATAGTTCGTCTCCAAATACCAATTCGATGAATTCACGGCCGCCGCCGAAGGGGATCACCCGGCGGCCCATCCTCTGCTCCAGTTCGTCCAGCGTCACCCCGTCCAGGAACACCCGATCCTTCTCCCGGAGCATGTTCCGGGGGATCAGGATGGGCCCGCCGCCCCTCTCCGGGAAGGTGCGCAGCAGGTCCCCCGCCGTCACCAGCCCCGCCACGTGGACGTTGCCGCCGAAGAAACGGTTCTCCACGGGGACGGTATTTGTATAAATATTATAGTTCTCTAAATATTTATACAGTTCCTTAAAGAACGGGTTGGCCGCCACGCCCCCGGCCACGGTGATGTGCCGGGGTTTCAGCAGGGGCGCCTTCTCCGCCAACGCCTCCCGGAAATCCAGCTCGAACAGCCGCAGCAGCCCCACGCCGTTCTCGATCTGGGGGAAATCCCCGTAGCTCTCCGTTGGCGGCAGGGGCAGGTCCGCCGTGAGATACCACTCGTCGGACAGATAGAAGAAGGTGTCGTCCCAGGCTTCCCTATATTCGGCCTGCTTCCCCTCCCCGTAGGCGATCAGGGCCCGGGCCTCCTCCACGGTGTAGCCCCGCAAGGGGTAGAGGCCCTCCCTGAACTTGGTGAGGCCCACGGGCACCGCGGCGATGGAGGCGCAATAGGGATAGAGGCTGGCAAGATCCCTGAGGGTCCGATCGAGCTCCGCCCCGTCATTGAGGCCGGGGCACAGGACGATCTGAGTGTGGAAGGTGATGCCCGCCTCCTTCAGGGCGGTCAAGCGCTCCATGATCCGGCCCGCCGTGGGGTTGCTCATCAGCTTCACCCTGAGCTCCGGGTTCGTCGAGTGGACGCTCACATACAGGGGACTCACCCGGCGCTTCAATATCCGCTGGAACTCCTCCTCGGATACGTTGGTCAAAGTCACGTAGTTGCCCATGATGAAGGACAGCCGCCAGTCGTCGTCCTTCACGTTCAGGGAGCTTCGGATGCCCTTGGGCATCTGATCCACGAAGCAGAACAGGCACCGGTTCTTGCAGGTCTGCATCCGGTCCATGAGGGTGGTCTCGAAATTGAGGCCCAGGGGCTCCCCCACCTTCTTGCGGACCAGATACCGAAGCTTCTCCCCTTCTCGCTCCACCTCCACGATGAGGCGGCTGCGGACGGAGAGGGCCTCGTAGTCGATCAGGTCCTTCACCGGCTCCCCGTTGACGGATAGCAGCCGATCCCCCGCCCGCAGCCCCTCCCGGGCCGCCGGGGAATCCGCCTCCACCCGCGTGATCGTTTTTCCCTGTATATACCTATCCATTATACCCTAAGGATAGCACATATTTCCTTTCTTTTCAAGGCAACAAAAAAAGCCCTTTGGTAAGAGCTTTCTTCGTTGCTTCAGTCGGTTGTAATCACGGATGTCAGGCTTCCTTCTTGTCCTTCTTATCCATGTCGATGACCTTTTCGCCATCATAGTACCCGCACTTCTTGCAAACCGCGTGGGGGAGCTTCAGCTCGTGGCACTGGGGG
>CACXNN010000189.1 GCA_902768995.1 uncultured Eubacteriales bacterium
CGGCGACGTGCCCCTGACCGTCATGCAGTCCATCCCCGTGGACGGGATCGTGGTGGTCACCTCCCCCCAGGAGCTGGTGGGCATGATCGTGGAGAAGGCCGTGAAGATGGCCGGGCTCCTGAACGTCCCCATCGTGGGCATCGTGGAGAACCTCTCCTACTTCGAGTGCCCCGACTGCGGCAAGAAGCACTACCTGTTCGGCGAGAGCCATCTGGAGGAGATCGCGAAGAAGAACGATATCCCCGAGACCGCCCGCATCCCCATCCAGCCCAAGCTGTCCGCCGCCGTGGACGCGGGTCTGGTGGAGCTCTACGAGGGGCCCTGGCTGGACAAGCTGACGGCGTCGCTCCTGAAGGACGTGGAGGACTGACGGAACAATACTATCGGAAATGGCGCTTCGGCGCCATTTCCTTTCGATAGAGGAGGAACCCATGAACCAAAGGCCCTTGCCCACCGGCCCATATGCCGTCGGCACCACCACATACACGGTCTATACCGACCGGGAGGAGCTTCGAGCCCCCGGCACCAGGCGGAGCGTCCCGGTCCGGGTCTACTACCCGACCAGCAAGGAAGCCGTCGCTGGCCTGAACAAGGCCCGCTACATGTCCCGAAACGTAGCGGAGGGCCTTAAGAAGGCCATCCACGTGCCCATCCCCTACGACAAGCGGGAGGCTGCCGGGGACAATCTGTCCGAGTGCTACCCGGACGCGCCCTGGATGGAGGGCGGCCGGTTCCCGCTGGTGGTGTTCAACCACGGTTTGTCCTCCTACCGGGAGAGCAATTCCTTCCTGTGCCTGGAGCTGGTCTCCCAGGGCTACCTGGTCCTGGCCGTGGGCCATCCCTACGACGCCTGCTGCGCGGAGCTGGACGACGGCACCTGCATCTTTTTCGACGGGGAGCTTTCCAAGAAGCAGTACGATCCCCTGTGGGGCGGCATGCTGAAGGCCCTGCAGCTGACCCATTCCAAGGGCACCGACCGGGAGCTGGCCCAGCAGTTCGACGCGCTGCAGCAACGATACTGCAAGCTCATCCTGAGCCGGGTGGCCGAATGGGAGCAGGACACCCTGGACGCCGTTAAATACGCCCAGCAAGCCTTCGGCGACCGCATCGACGGGAGCGCCGGCATAGGGGCCACCGGCCATTCCCTGGGCGGGGCCGTGGCCTATATGCTGTGCCTCGATCATCCCGATTTCGTCTGCGGCGTCAATCTGGACGGCGCGCTGTTCGGCGACACCGCGGGCAAGGTGCTGACCCGACCCTTCCTGCAGGTCAGCTGCCAGGGAAACGTCAAGGCGGAGACCAGGGCGTTCGTGGACCACACCAGGCCGGTCTACGGCGCCGTCTTCAAAAACATGCAGCATCTTGGGTTCACCGACATGAAGCACATGATGAACCTGAAGCTCATGACGGGAAAGCTGGACGCGGACGTGATGCACGAGAACGTATGCAAGCTCCATTTGGAAATGTTCGACACCTATTTGAAAAAGGCGAAGGACCGGCCTGCCTTCGTGAGCAGCGAGGCGGTCACGATCACGGAGCACGCCCCGGACGTGACCTGATCCGGCACCCTCAGGGAGGCGGGCGCCTCCCTTGCTTTTTCCCTCCAAAGGGACTATACTCTATGGGAACACAAGGAGGTGATCGGCTTGGATGCGGTGGCCGTTTTGCAGGAAAAGTTCGCTGTGAAGGAGATCACGCCCGAAAAGTATCGGACCATGGGGAGCCTGATGATGCGGTTCCACTTGGAACAGTATGCGGTGGAGGGCCTCGGCAACCTGTGCGTGCTGAAGACCCGGGCCATGCTGGGGCTCATGAACCTGCTGACCGTGGTGGTGACGCCCAGCTCCGGGAAGAACGTGCCCTTCCTGCTCATCGACACCATGGACATGGGCAAGAAGCACCTGTGCTACGTGGAATACTACGACTGCACCGCCGGCGGCGCCGACAAGGACAAGCTCCTGGCCGCCAGCGCCCCCTACGGGGACGTAGCCGACTACGCCGAAAAGCCCGCCTGGTATGTGCAGGAGCGCATGGCGGGCTCCCTCATCAAAACCGGGGAGAAGGCCCGCCTTGACGAGATGGCCCTGGACGCCCTGAAGGCCTACGCCCAGCAGGCGGCGGCCGCCCCCGTGAAGCCAGAGAACGTGGCGGGTCTCAAAGCCTTCCAGCAACGGATGGTCCGGGAGGGGAACCCCTCCACCGCCGCCCTCACCAAGACCCTGGGTAAGGAGGGACCGTGGTCATGCCGGTGTAAGGCAGCCCGCGAAAACATGAACGGATCGGGACGGCGCTGGTCGTCCCGTTTTTCGGACAATCCGTTGCATTTTTGTGAACTATTCCCTATAGGATGGCCGGTCAAGCCGGAACGTGCTATGATGGTATTATGGAAATAGGCGCTTGCCAACCGAATCAAGAGGAAACCGCGGCCCCCAAGCAACGAGGCCGGACGATCCTGCTGGGCTTCCTGGGCTTTTTGCTGGCCCTGGGGGTGCTGTTGCTGTGGGCTTATCACGGCATCTCCCCCGTGGTCTACGGCGAATACGGGGAGGACGTGCCCTCGGTGACCGCCTTCTGCCAAAA
>CACXNN010000190.1 GCA_902768995.1 uncultured Eubacteriales bacterium
GTCGTTCTTGGCGCAGCCGCCGGTCAGGGTGATGGAGTCGGTGGCGCCGGCCTTCTTGGCCATGACAAAGCAGCGCTTGGCAACGGCCATCTCAATGCCCGCGGCGATCTCGTCGGTGGCCTTGCCCTCACCCACCAGGGTGATGACCTCGGACTCGGCAAACACGGTGCACTGGGCGGTGATGGGGATCACGTTCTTGGCAGTCAGGGAGAGCTTGGAGAATTCGGGCAGGCTCAGCTCGAACGAGCGGGCCATGGCCTCGAAGAAACGGCCGGTACCGGCAGCGCACTTGTCGTTCATGGCGAAGTTCTTCACCGTGCCGTCGGTGTCAATGCTGATGCCCTTGACGTCCTGGCCGCCGATGTCGATGATGGCCTTGACGCTGGGGTCCGTCACGTGCACGCCCATGGCGTGGCAGGAAATCTCGGAGATGTTCTCATCGGCAAAGGGAACCTTGTTGCGGCCGTAGCCGGTGCCGATCAGGTACTCCAGTTCCTTGCTGCTCTTCAGCCCCACCTTTTTGAGAACCTCGTCCATCGCCGCAATGGCGCTCTGCTCGGAATTGATCTTGCTCTTGATCGTCGTGTCGGCAACCATCTTGCCGTTCTCGTCCAGAATGACTGCCTTGGTGTAGGTCGATCCTACGTCACAACCGCCGAAGTATTTCATTACTTTGTCTCCTTAGTATTATTTCAATCGCCGCGTAGCGGCATCCTCTGGGGCGCAAAATCAAAGCCCAGCGCAGCGGGTTTGATTTTGGAAGGAAGAAGGAGCCAGGGGATATGGAGCTTTCGCGGCGTTTTCGGAAACCGCGGAAGCGGAATGGATCTGGCTTCTTCTGACGTCAGGAATTATAATCGTATTTGGGGAACTCGTCGATACCGTAGGGGGTCTTCAGGGTGTCCTTGCGGTCCATGTCGTCATAGTGCTTCTTCAGGAAGGGCTCCACCACGTTGAACAGCAGCTTGCCGTCCAGATCGAAGAAGAACACCGCGAACAGAGCCGCGTTGGCAAGGAACGCAATCACGAAAACTTTCAGCAGCGCTTTGCAAATCTTGTTCATATCGTTTTCTCCTCTTACCAGGTCATGGAGTCGTCAAAGTCAAGCAGAGACGGATCCAGGGGCTCTTCGTGCATGACGGTGCTCATGTAGTCGTTGATCAGGCGGCGGATCTCGGCACGGGAGACGGTGCGGCTGTCGGGCAGGGCGTGGGGAATCCAGAAGGCCTTGATGTCTCTCTTGCGGAACTCATCCTCGAACAGGCCGTGCAGACCCTGCACGCCCTTGCACTGGAGCTGGTCATACATGGCGACCATGTCGCAGTTGAAGCGTTTCATGTAATCCCACAGCTCGAACATGTGGTGCATGCCGCCGACGGCCATGCGGCGCATGGGGGCCCACATATGGTACTGGGCCATATCCTCGAGGCAGTTCTCGTAGGAGTCGGTGCGGATGGTCATGTCGAACATCAGGGAGTCCATGTTGATGATGACGTTCAGGCCCCAGCAGTTGTAGGCCCAGGTGCACCAGTTGGAGTAGTACAGCGGGGCGCAGGACCAGGCGATCACGCGGTGGCGGGTCTGGGGGAAGGTGTTGATCTTCTTGGCAACGCACTTCTCCAGGATCTTGCGGACCTTCTTGTCGGTGACGTGCCAGATCTCCCAGTCGCCGTACTGGGTCTGGTAGATGCGGTACAGGGCCTGGGCGACGCCGTTGATGGGATAGGAGTCGGAGTGCGCGGCAACTTCCCACTTCTCCCACTCGAAGCGCTGCAGCTCGTTCTGGAGCTCCAGCTTGTGGACCAGCTTCTCCCAGCTGAAGGGGATGCCGTACTGATCCTCGACGAACTTCCACAGCTCCTCGATCTCACGCATGACGTACTTCTTGACCAGCGGGTCGTCAAAGAGCATGGGCATGGGCAGGGAGAACAGGGGCTTGTCGAAGAACCAGTCCTGCAGGGTGGAGGTGGAGACGGAAGCGTCGCAGGCCTCGTTGCAGGTGATGACGGCGGGGGCGTAGTCGGGCACGTCGTCCAGGACGAAGATGCCGGACTCGGCCTGGCACATGGGGCAGGGGTCGCCGGGCAGGCCGATGGACTGGACCGCGTCGATGTAGTTGAGAACGGTGTGGGAGTTGACGTGGCAGGTGACGAAGTAGGGGATCATCTCGAGAGGCACATTGGTGATCTCGCCGTCCCACGGA
>CACXNN010000191.1:0-1279 GCA_902768995.1 uncultured Eubacteriales bacterium
GGCCCCAAAGTTTTATCCTTCGTTGACGCGGCGACGGATTTGCGGTATAGTATATTCGATGGAAGATGTGGTCTACGACGTGATCGCCACCCAGGTGGCCGCGCCGGAAAAGAAGCATATCCGCAGTGAGGGCGCATTGTACGCCCTGTTGGTGCTGGGCGCCCTGCTCATCATCGGCCTCGGCAACCGGCTGCAGGCGTGGCTGGGCCTGCCCCCGGTGCTGGTCCAGGGGGTGCTGTACGCCCTGCTCCTGGCCTTAGGCTACTGGGTGCTCCGGTTCCGGCTCACCAGCCACCGGTACACCCTGACGGACAAAGCCTTCTTCGTGACCCGGCTCACGGGCCGGTCGGAGAAGCTGATCGCCGAGGTGCCCCTGGAGAGCATCGAGTACGCCGGTCCCTACGACTGGGCCCGGCTGAAGGAGCTGGGCTGCCGCCTTGGGCCTAACGTGCGGGCGGGCCGGATCGAGGACACCACCATGCTCATCTACCGGGCGGAGGGGGCCTGGCAATGCCTGTGCCTCAGCGCCCAGGAGGAACTGAAAGGAAAGCTGACGGAACCATGGAAGAATTGAAGCCCATGACGGCGGCGGAGTTTTTCAACGTGACCACCTGCCTGGTGCTGCCGGAGAGGAGCGCCGAGTGCCTGCCCACGGCGGACGTGACGGACGGGTCGGGCCGGGTGCTGGCGAAGGCGGGGGAGAGGATCACCGCTGAACAGCAGAAGGCCATCGTGGCCGCCGCGGAGGCGGGGGAGCTGCCCTACCTCGAGAAGGGGTATATCCGGGTGGTATTGGAGTTTTCAGAATGCAGCTGCTGCAATGGCTGAGCTGCCTCAAGGCGGGGAACACGCCCCACGCGGTGTTCCTGGTGGGCCCCGCCGGCAGCGGCAAAAAGGAATACGCCCGGCAGGCGGCGTCGCTGTACCTGCTGGGCCGGGAGGACGTGGAGAAGCTCCGGGAGTGCCCCTTCTTTCAGGAGTTGCCGGACTACGCCATCAAGACGGTCCGGGCCTGCTGTGAGGAGCTGAACCGGCAGGTCTTCGGCCAGGGGCGGCGGTGCTTGTTGATCCCCGACGCCCACAAGCTGACGCCCCAGACCCAGAACGCCCTCCTTAAGACCCTGGAGGAGCCCCCGGAGGAAGCGCTGTTGATCCTGACGGGGAACGAACAGGCGGTGCTGCCCACCATCCGCTCCCGGTGCATGTTGGTGCGGGTGGGCACGGAGGATCGGGACAAGGTGGCCGCCCGGCTCCTGTCCCAGGGCGTGGCCCCCGACCG
>CACXNN010000191.1:1323-5053 GCA_902768995.1 uncultured Eubacteriales bacterium
TCCCCCTTTTCGAAGGCGGCGAACCTGCTGGAACGGCGGGAGGAGGGCAAGAAGCGGGTGGGGAAGGACGCCCTCGCCGACTTCATAGATATCCTGCTCTCCCTCCTGCGGGACGCGCTGCTGTTGCAGCTGGGCGGCGGCCAGGTCCGGAACCTGGACCAGCAGAGCCTGGAAAACCGTATGGCGGGGCACTTTACAACGGCGCAAATTCAATGTATGATAGCAGAAGCACTGGAAAAGCGGCGGGTGCTGACGGAGTTCGGCGGTTCCGCCGGAGTCCTGCTGGACGGCTTGCTGGTGTCTTTGAGAAAGTGGGAAAATAATGGTAAAGGTAATCGGAGTTAAATTCAGGAACAGCGGCCGGGTCTACTATTTCGACCCGGGCGATCTCGATATCCAGGCGGGCCAGGGGGTCGTGGTGGAGACGGCCCGGGGCGTGGAGTACGCGGACGTGACCATGGGCGTCACGGAGGTGGAGGACGACAAGGTGGTCTCTCCCCTCAAGCCCGTGCAGCGGATCGCCACCGACGAGGACCTGCGCATGCGGCAGTACTACTGGGACAAGGAGAAGGAAGCCTTCCCCATCTGCGAGCAGAAGATAGCGGAGCACGGCCTCGATATGAAGCTGGTGAACGTGGAGTACAACCTGACCGGCAGCAAGGTGGTGTTCTATTTCACCGCGGACGACCGGGTGGATTTCCGGGAGCTGGTGAAGGATCTTGCGTACGTGTTCAAGACCCGGATCGAGCTTCGGCAGATCGGCGTCCGGGACGAAGCGAAGATGCTGGGCGGTCTCGGACCCTGCGGACGGCCCGTGTGCTGCAAACAGTTTTTGGACGATTTTAGGCCCGTGACCATCAAGATGGCCAAGGAGCAGAACCTGGCGTTGAGCCCCACCAAGATCTCGGGCCTCTGCGGGCGGCTCATGTGCTGCCTCCAGTACGAGGAGAGCTGCTACGAGCAGATGCACAAGCTCATGCCCAAGACCGGCAAGGAGATCGAGACCCCCGACGGCGTGGGCATCGTGGTGGAGAACAACGTCATCACCGAGAGGACCAAGGTGAAGCTGACGGCGGAGGACGGGACCATCGACATCCGGGAGTACCCCTATGAGGACCTGGGCCCCGGCGCCAAGGAGCGTGCCATGGAACGGGCGGCCCAGGCCGCCGCGGACGCGCTGAACGAGCCCGCCGGCGAGGGCTTCACGCCCCTTGCCCAAACCAGCCTGCCCCGGCAGAACCGGGATCGGCGGCAGCCCCGGCGCACCGAGCCCGCCCAAGTCAAGGAAAGCGACAAGCAGCCCAAGGGGGAGCCCAAGGCCCAGAATAAGCCTCAGCAAAAGGCGGACAAGCCCCAGCCCAAGACCGACAAACCCCAGCAGAACCGGGGCGAGCGGAAGGAGAACCAGAACCGGAACGCCAACAAGCCCAAGACCGACAGACAGTCCAAGCCGGACGTGCCTGTGCCGAAGGCAGAGACGGGGGAGACCTCGGCTCCTGTTGCCGCGCCCGCGTCCGGGGCGGCCGCCGTGCCCTTCAGCCGCAAGCGCCGGTCCAACAACCGCCGCCGTTCCTTCGGGCCCAGGACGCCCGGGGGCTCCGGGGGCCAGAAGGCCTGAAACGACGCGCAGCGGCTTCCCGAGGGAGGCCGCTTTTTTCTGGTTTCTGGACAAACAAGCATTTGGGGGAATTTGATATATGTGGTTCGTGCTCTCTCTCATCGCGCTGCTCTGCTGGAGCGGCTCCGACATGTTCTCCAAGATCGGATCCAAGCCCAGCGACAAGCTGAGCCATTGGAAGATGGTCATGGCCGTGGGCCTGGTCATGGGCCTCCACGCCGCCTATGAGATCTTCATCGGCGGGGTGAAGATCAGCTGGGACGTGATCGTGGCGTATCTGCCCGCCAGCTTCATGTACATCCTGTCCATGACGCTGGGCTACGTGGGCCTTCGCTACATCGAGCTCTCCGTCTCCAGCCCCATCTGCAACTCCTCCGGCGGCATCGCGGCGGTCCTCTGCTTCCTGTTTTTGCAGGAGATGCCCAACCTGATCCAGTGGATCGGCGTGGCGGCGGTGACCGTGGGCGTGGTGCTGCTGGGCGTGGCGGAGCTGACCGAGAGCGATTATGCCCGGGAGATGCGCCAGAAGAACAGCAAGGTGAAGTACGAGAAGAGCTTCATCGCCCTGCTCTTTCCTATCTTATATTGCATCATCGACGCCTTGGGCACCTTCTTCGATTCCGTGATCCTCCGGGAGGAGGCCACGGGCACCTTCCTGGACACCCTGTTCCCCACCATGTTGGAGGAGGGCCCGGCCAACGTGGCCTATGAGCTCACCTTCCTGGCGGTGGGCATCGTGGCCGCCGTCTACGTGCTGGGCGTCCGGCGGGACAAGCTGACCGTGAAGGCCGAGGGACCCAAGCTCCTGGGCGGCGTCTTCGAGACGGCGGGCCAGCTCGCGTACATCTACGCCTTGGGCGACACGGCCCATGCGGGCTTCGCCGCGGCCATCATCGCCTCCTACTGCGCCCTGTCCGTAGTGTGGAGCCGCATCTTCCTGAAGGAGAAGCTGTCCTGGAAGCACTACGGGGCCATCGCCCTCACTGTGGCCGGTATCATCGTGTTGGGGATATTCGACGCATAGTCTTCCCATCCTGTCCGTCGGTCCGTTCGTGGACTGACTGACTGCGACCGCAGGGAGCGTCTATCATAAATCCTCTATTATTAATACTCTATTATAGGCTGCAACCGTTACGGTACCCCCCTCCATATTTTGCAGTACCCCCCCTTCACAGGATGAAGGGGGGTGCGTTCATTTTTGGATCTGCTCCGTCCGCCGCAGGAGCTCCATCAGGCTCTCGCACAGGGTGCGGATCAGGGCGTCGGTGTCCCTTTCGGCGGCGGCCTTCCGGGGACGGCCCGGGCCGGCGGGGGAGGGGGCGTAGGGGTCGAAGACGGGGCTGCCCGTCTCCGCCAGCTCCCGGCGGGCCTGGTCCACCAGGGCGGGCCGGTTCTTGAGCAGGGCCCTATACTTGTTCTGATACCGGAGCATCCGCCGGGTGTCCCCCTGGGCGATCCGGAGGGTGCAGGCCCGGACGGACTCCCCGGCGGACCGGGCCTGGAGCACCGTTTTGAGCAGGGCCAAGCTCTCCTCCTCCGAGAAGGGCAGAAAGGCGGGGGCGGTCCCGGTCCCCTTGCTGCTGGCGTAATAGTGGTTCCGGACGCTGTTGGGGCGGCGGCCCGTCTGCCGCGCGGCCTCCGTGAAGGCGGTCTTCAAGGGCTCCCCAGCGGCCCGGCACCGGTCCACGGCCTCCAGCAGCAGGGCTTCCTCGGCGCTGTTCCAGCCGGTCCGAGAGCGGGCGACGATGGCTTGTTCCATAGGTGTATCGCTTCCTTTCATATGGTTTTCATGCGTCCAGTGTGGACGAAAAAACGCTTCTCCCATACCAATGTATTCAGGGACAAAAAAATATTGCCGGTTTGTAAAAATATTTCTTGACAGCTTGTGGACATAGTGATATTATCCTAAGTCGCATTATGATAGCTAAACTGTCGGTCTATGCCCGTTACTTCGAGGGTTTTTCCCGCGGACGGGGGGCAAACAGAGGCAAGATGCAATCAAAGTCGGTGCAAAACGGCATCAGAAGGAGTGAACGAGATGATGCATGACGTCAAGATGGGACGGCGGGTCCGCAAGAGCTTTTCCAAGGTCAACGAAGTGCTCAGCATGCC
>CACXNN010000192.1 GCA_902768995.1 uncultured Eubacteriales bacterium
TCGGCGCCCTGGCCCTCACCTATCTGGTCTGCCGGATCCTGTGCTTCATCCTGGACAAGTGCAGCAAGAACGCCCGGACCCGCACGGTCAACGAGCTCATCGGCAACATCGTCACCTACCTGGGCGTGATCCTGGGCATCGTCTGGGCTCTGACCATCCTGGGTCTCAACCCCACCGCCGCCTTCGCCAGCTTGGGCATCGTCACGTTGATCATCGGCTTTGCGGCCCAGCGGCTCATCGAGGACGTGATCTCCGGCCTGTTCATCGTGCTGGAGGGCCAGTATAACGTGGGCGACATCATCATCCTGGACGACTTCCGCGGCACCGTCAAGCGCATCGGCGTCCGTACCACCACGGTGGTGGACCCCGGCGGCAACTTCAAGGTGGTGAACAACTCCGATATCCGCAACTTCCAGAACCGGTCCAAGGCCCTGTCCCTGGCCGTGTCCGAGATCGGCATTACCTACGGCGAGGACATCCCCCACGCCGAGGCCATCATCAAGGCGGCCCTGCCCGGTATGTATGAGCGCAACGACGACGTGTTCGAGGCCGTGCCCGACTACATGGGCGTGGAGGAGCTGGCCGACTCCGCCGTGGTCCTCCGGTTCACCGTGGCCTGCAAGGAGCAGAACGTGTTCATCGCCCGGCGGCGGCTCAATCGAGAGCTCCGGATCCTCTTCGCCGAAAAGGGCATCGAGGTGCCGTTCCCCCAGGTCACCGTCTGGAAGGGCGAGCAGGACTGATAGAAGCTTTATCCTTTGCCGCTTTTTCTCTTTAGACAAAGAGAAAAAGCGGCGGAAAAAGAGAAACTTAAGAAGGGGATGTCAGACCGTTCAACCCACTGTCTCCCCTTCTTAAAGTTCTTTTGGGCCGCTTTTCTTACAAGAAAAGCGGCAAACTATACATCATTCCTATAAAAAGGAGATCCCCATGAGACGCATAGGAGCCATAATGTTAGCTATCGCCCTGCTCGCAGGCTGCGCGGGAACCGCCAAAGAGCCTGCCGAAGCGAAGAAGGAGGCAACCGCCGTGCAATCCGACACCCTGTACGTGGAGAAGATCGACGGCCTGCCCGAGGATTTCCTCCTGGGCGCGGACGTATCGAGCCTCCTTGCCGAGGAGCAGAGCGGCGTCGTCTATAGGGGCTTCGACGGCCAGCCCGCGGACATGCTGAAGGTGCTGGCGGACGCCGGCGTCAACTGCGTCCGGGTCCGGGTCTGGGTGGACCCCTTCGACAAGGACGGCCACGGCTACGGCGGCGGCAACTGCACCGCCGACACCGCCGGCGAGATCGGCGCCCGGGCGGCCAAATACGGTCTGAAGCTCCTGGTAGACTTCCACTACTCCGACTTCTGGGCGGACCCGGGCAAGCAGATGGCCCCCAAGGCCTGGGCGGGCCTCACCGTGGAGGAGAAGGCGGAGCGGCTCAAAGCCTACACCGCCGAGAGCCTGCAGACCATCCGGGCCGCCGGGGCGGACATCGCCATGGTCCAGATCGGCAACGAGACCACCAAGGGCCTCTGCGGGGAGACCGCCGTGCCCAAGATGTGTGCCCTGTACCGGGCGGGGGCCGAGGCGGTCCGCTCATTCGATCCCAATATCCTGATCGCCATCCACTTCACCAACCCGGAGGCTGGGAACTTTGGGAAGCTGGCCTACATGCTGGCCAGCAACCAGGTGGACTACGATGTGTTCGCCACCTCCTATTACCCCTACTGGCACGGCACGCTGGAGAACCTGCGGGCGCAGCTTGCCACCGTGGCGGAGAAATATAATAAGAAGGTCATGGTGGCCGAGACCCAGTGGGCCTACACCGCCGAGGACGGGGACGGCAGCCCCAACTCCATCGGCGAGGAGCTGAAATACGACAAGCCCTACCCCTTCACCGTCCAGGGCCAGAGCCGGGAGCTTAGAGACGTGGCGGCCACGGTGGCCTCCGTGCCCGGCGGCATGGGCGTGTTCTACTGGGAGGCGGGCTGGATACCCGTGCCCGGGGCGGACTGGGCGGAGCGCAGCGCCAAGTGGGAGCAGTTCGGCAGCGGCTGGGCCAGCTCCTACGCCGGGGAGTACGACCCCGCCGACGCGGGCCAATACTACGGCGGCAGCGCCTGTGACAACCAGGCCCTGTTCGACTTTTCAGGCGGACGCCCTGGACAGTGCGGTGGTGACTCTGCGGGTAGGGGAAGACTTGGCCCTGCCCAAGACCGTCCCCGCCATCTTCACCGACGGCTCCCGTTCGGAGACGGAGGTAAGTTGGGATGAGGCGGAGGTCGCGGCGGTGGACACCCAGGCCGTGGGCCAGCACGTGATCCACGGCACCGGCGGCGGCAAGCCCGCCCTGTGCTACGTGAATGTGGTGGAGGCCAACTATCTCGAAAACTACAGCTTCGAGGACAAGGACCTGTCCATGTGGCAGATCACGTCCCTCAAAGCCGAGCCCCAGGCGGACTTCCAGGTGAAGGCCCTGGACGCCTACTCCGGGGAGGTGTCCCTCCACTTCTGGAACGGCACGGCGGTGGAGTTCCAATGCGAGCAGACCGTCACGGGCCTGCCTGACGGCGCCTGGCGGATCAGCGTCCGGGGCCAGGGCGGCGACGTGGGCGATGACGCGGACATCCACCTCTACGTGATCTCCGACGGCCAGACCTACACCGCGCCCCTGACCCTCACCGGCTGGGTCAACTGGCAGGAGGCCGTCATCGAGCACGTGCCCTGCGCCTCAGGTACCCTCACCGTGGGCGTCTACGTCCGCTGCCAGGGCGGCGGCTGGGGCACCTTCGACGACTTCCTTCTGAACCCGGAGAAGTAGAGCGATATTTGCCCTGCTGGCAAGCGAAATTGGCTGCGCCAGCGAAATGTATGAAAAGGGAGCCTGCGGGCTCCCTTTTCATACGCGAAATACGCCTGCGGCGAGCTAAGGATGAATTGGAAAGCATGCCTGCTTTCCATCCCTTCCTTTAGCTTGCGAAGCAAATTTCGCTGGGCGAAGCGCAATTTAGCTCGCGCTCTGCGCGAATTTAGCTGGCCGAAGGCCAATTCAGCTTGTTTCGGCAACGCCGAAAAAATACGCAAAATACCCCTTGACATATTATACTATGCATAGTATAGTATCGCACGAAGGGAGGCATGAGACGTATGGATGTTCAAATGAAGCGCGGTTTGCTGGACGTGTGCGTCCTGGCCGCCATACAGTCGGAGGATTCCTACGGGTATCAGATCATCAAGGATATACGCCCGTATGTGGACGTCTCCGAATCCACCCTCTACCCGATCCTACGACGGTTGGAGGAGGGGCGGCTGCTGACGGTCCGCTCCGTGGAACACAACGGGCGGCTGAGAAAGTACTACCACATCACCGAGGCCGGCAGGGGCCGGATCGAGGATTTCAAGCGGGACTGGCATGAGATGGAGTCCATCTACCGGTTTATCACAAAGGGAGGGCAAGTGTGAAAAATCATGGCTTTTTCACACTTGTAGTTTGTGCCTTTGCTGCGGAACGGCGCAGCAATTTCGCAAGCGAAACCGGCAAAACTACTATGAAAGGAATGGAAATATAATGAGCAGGGATGCATTCATCGGGGAGCTGCGCCATCGGATGGCGGGCCTGCCCCAGGACGCCGTGGAGCGCACGGTGGAGTATTACAGCGAGCTGATTGCCGATTCCATGGAGGACGGGCTCAGCGAGGCGGAGGCCGTGGAGCGCCTGGGCTCCCTGGACGAGATCGTGGCTAGCGTGGTCAAGGAGACCCCCCTCACCCAGATCGTTCAGACTCGGGTCCAGGAGACCAAGAAGAAGGGCGGCTCCGGCTGGCTGATCGCCCTGCTGATCCTGGGGGCGCCGGTATGGCTGCC
>CACXNN010000193.1 GCA_902768995.1 uncultured Eubacteriales bacterium
CTCCCACTGCTGATACATGGCTGAGCCTTTCTCCTCCGCTGCAAAATATTGTATATTATAGCACGCGAAATGATATATGCAATACTTTTCGCTGTCCGTGGGCGAAAACCTGTGGTATGATGATCCTGACAGCACACAGGAGGAAATCTATGGAGCTTACCTATAGCCCGGCCCGGCCCGAGGACGGGCCCGTGATCTTCGGCTTTGCGAAGGAGCTGATCGAGAGATACGAGACGGACCCGGAGCTGGACCTCGAGATGGCCCTGGACTGGACGAAGCGGAAGATCGAGAAGAGGATCGACGAATATACCCGGGTCCTCTTTGACGGAGAGGTGGCGGGTTACTACCGCTTCGCCCCCGACGGGGAGCGGATGGAGCTGGACGATCTGTACGTGCTGCCCGAATACCGGGGCCGGGGCGTCGGCACCGCCGTGCTGCGCCGTTGCCTGGCCCAGGGGAAACCCGTGTACCTCTACGTGTTCACGGGGAACGTCCGGGCTTTGGCCCTCTACGAGCGGGAGGGCTTTCGGAAGGTGGAGGACGTGAGCCCCACCCGCTGCATCATGGCGCGATAGGACAGGCCCGCTTTCCCCGGCTGTCATCCCGACCGAGCGACGCGAGCGGAGGGATCTCGAGCGCAGGGGGGGCTTGCCTTTTGGCGAAAAATGAGTATAGTATAGGGGAATCGCATACAGTGAACAGAGGGGGAGACCTATGAAGAAGAAGTTTATCGTCGCGGCCGTGTGCTTCGGCCTGTTTTTGCTGCTGATCCTGCTGGTCAAGGCGGTGGACGTGGCCGCCGTGGGCCCCGAGGGCAGCGAGATCGGCCTTTCCAAGCTGAACGTGGCCATCCACGACCTGTTCGGGGTGCATATGGCCTGGTATAAGATCACCAACATTTTGGGGTATCTGGCGATCCTGATCGGCCTGGGCTTCGCGGCCATCGGCGGCCTGCAGCTCATCTATCGCCGGAGCATCCTGAAGGTGGACAAGGAGATTTTGCTGCTGGGGGCCCTGTACGTGGTCACCGTGATCTTTTATATCCTCTTTGAGAAGGTAGTCGTCAACTACCGGCCCATCCTCATGCCCGACGGCGAGGGCCTGGAGGCCTCCTTCCCCAGCTCCCACACGATGCTCTCCTGCGTCATTTTGGGGAGCGGGCTCCAGCTGGTCAAGAAGTACGCCCAAAAGAGCAAGACCGTCCAGCTGGTGCTGACCGTGATCTTCGCCGTCATGCTGGCCCTGATCGTGGCCGGGCGGCTCCTCTCCGGCGTCCACTGGTTCACGGACATCATCGGCGGGATCCTCTTGAGCGTGGCGCTCCTCAACGCCTGGGAGGGCGCCGTGAAGCTCTGGAAGAGCAGGAAATAAGGGCTTGTCCCAGATACAATTCTTTAGCGCGCACCTTTTTTGAAAGAAAGGTGCGTGCTTTTATATACTTCCTTTGGCTATGGCTTTTTTTCGTCGGGTCTGGTATACTTAATCTATCTATACGGATGGGAGGGAGAAAGCCAATGAGCACACCCACCAGCGGGCACAAGAAGATCCGCACCATCGTCATCACCGGCGGCCCCTGCGGCGGCAAGACCACGGCCATGAGCTGGCTGCAGAACGCCCTGACCAGCGCGGGCTACGCGGTGATCTTCTTGACGGAGACCTTCACCGAGCTCGCCAACGGCGGTATCTCCAGCTACAACTGCAAGGACAACTTCGCCTTCCAGCGCATCCAGGTCCGCTACCAGCTGGAGCGGGAGCGGCTCTACCGCCGGGCGGCGGAGGCCCTGGCCAACGACAACGTGGTCATCGTTCACGATCGGGGCTCCATGGACGACAAGCCCTACATGGAGCCGGAGGAGTTCGCCGCCATCCTGAAGGAGCTGGACCAGGACGAGGTCAGCTTCCGGGACAAGTACGACGCCGTCTTCCACCTGGTCACGGCGGCCAAGGGGGCCCTGCCCTTTTACACCACCGCCAACAACACCGCCCGCACCGAGACCCCGGAGGAGGCCATCGACCTGGACGAAAAGACCCTGGCCGCCTGGGCGGGGCACCCGCACCTTCGGATCATCGACAACTCCACCGACTTCAACGGCAAGATGCTGCGCCTCCTGAAGGAGGTCATGACCTCGACTGGCTCAACAACAACCCCAACTGCCAGCGGGTGGAGATCATCCAGACCTACCTCACCCCCTACCGGGACGAGGAGCGCCGCATCTGCATGCGGGGCACCGGCGGCAGCTACATCTACTACAAGACCACCCAGCGGGACGCCCCCGACGGCGGGCGCATGGAGGTGGAGGAGCGCTTGAGCCAGGAGGAGTATTTCACCCTCCTCATGGAGGCGGACCCCGCCTGCCGGCCCATCCGCAAGACCCGGTACTGTCTCGTGGACGACGTACAGTCCTTCGAGGTGGACCTGTACCCCATGTGGAAGGACGTGGCTTTGCTCCAGATCGAGCTTTCCGATCCCGATGCGGAGGTCCATATCCCGGAGAATCTGCACGTCATTCGCGAAGTGACCGACAATCCGGCGTACGACAATCACGAGATGGCGAGGATGTGATTCAGACTGACGAACCCTTCGGATTCGTCAGCCTGAGGCCGCTGCGGCGGGGTGCTCCGCCTTCGCTGCGCTTCCAGGCCCCGCCTATGACCCATACGGGTCACCGGGCACGCGATGCGTTAAGCAAACATGCCAGTGGCATGTTTGTAGCGGAGCGGGGAGCAATCTATGATTGCGAACGCTTTGCGTTCTTGTATTCACACGCGCATGTCGCTGGGTTTGACATATTTTCAGCCGCGCGTTCTTCCTGCGCTGGTTGAGTGCGCGCGGCTACACCGCGCTTTGCGTGGCTTGCGGCGGCAGGGATGGCTCCACAGTCGAAAAGAGTGTTGAAAGGTATTTACAGGAGGACGCTATGGCGAAGATCTTGAACATCGGTTCCCTGAACCTGGACTATGTGTACGCGGTGCCCCACTTCGTGGAGGCGGGGGAGACGTTGCTTTCGAGCCGCCGGGACGTGTTCGCGGGCGGCAAGGGCCTGAACCAGACCGTGGCCGCGGCCCGGGCCGGGGCGGAGGTCTGCCACGGGGGCGCCGTGGGCGCGGACGGGGACATGCTCCTGGACCTTCTGCGGGACGCGGGGGCGGACGTGTCCGCCGTAGCCCGGGTGGACGTGCCCACGGGCCACGCCGTCATCCAGGTGACGCCCCAGGGGGAGAACGCCATCCTGATCCTGGGCGGCGCCAACCGGGCCGTGAGCCCCGAGACCGTGGGGATCGCCCTTGAGAAGGTGGGCCCGGGGGACATCCTGCTGCTGCAGAACGAGATCAACGGCCTGGACCTCATCATCCGCCGGGCGGCCCAGAAGGGCCTGCGGATCCTGTTCAACCCCGCGCCTATGGAGGAGGCGGTGAAGGATCTGCCCTTGGAGCTCCTCGACACGCTGATCGTCAACGAGGGGGAGGGGAAGGCCCTGGCCGGGGACATGGACGCCCTGAAAGCCGCCTATCCCAACCAGAAGATCCTGCTGACCCAGGGCCGCCGGGGCGCGTCCCTCTGGACCGGGTCGGAGGTCCTTTTCCAGCCCGCCTTCCCCGTGGAGGCCGTGGACACCACCGCCGCCGGGGACTGCTTCCTGGGCTACTACGCCGCCGCCCTCGCGGAAAACCTGCCCTACGCCGCCGCCCTGCGCCTCGCCGCCGC
>CACXNN010000194.1 GCA_902768995.1 uncultured Eubacteriales bacterium
CCCTCCACCAACAGATACCGGGTGTTGAAGGGCTGGGCCAGGCGCACCATGGCGTCGTACACCGCCACGTCGCCGTGGGGATGGTACTTGCCCAGCACGTCGCCCACGATGCGGGCGCTCTTTCTGAAGGGCTTGTCGGGCTGGAGGCCCAGCTCGCTCATGGAGTATAGGATCCGGCGGTGGACGGGCTTGAGGCCGTCCCGCACGTCGGGCAGGGCCCGGTCCGTGATGACCGCCATGGCGTAGGAGATGAAGCTCTTGCTCATCTCATGCTCCAGGAGCATGGGGACCGTGCGGGCCACGATGCCGCCGTTCACAGGGGTGTTGTTGTTCTCGTTCTCGCTCATATCTCAATCCTCGTTACACGTCCAGATAGGTGACCAGCTTGCTGTTGGCGATGATGAAATCCCGGCGGGGCTCCACCTGGTCGCCCATGAGCAGGGTGAAGAGGCCGTCGGCCTGGGCCGCGTCCTCCATGGTCACCCGCAGCATCATGCGGGTCTCCGGGTTCATGGTGGTGTCCCAGAGCTGCTCCGGGTTCATCTCACCCAGGCCCTTGTACCGCTGGATCACGGGCTTGGGGTCCCGGCCGATCTCGTCCAGGCACTCGGCCAGCTCTTCGTCCGTGTAGACGTACCGCTCGAACTTGTTCTTCTTCACGAGATACAGGGGCGGCTGGGCGATGTACACGTACCCGTGCTCGATGAGGGGCCGCATGTGCCGGAAGAAGAAGGTGAGGAGCAGGAGCCGGATATGGCTGCCGTCCACGTCCGCATCGGTCATGCAGATGATCTTGTGGTAGCGGAGCTTGGTTTCGTCGAAGTCGGAGTCCATGCCTGCGCCGAAAGCGGTGATCATGGCCCGGATCTCGTTGTTCGCCAGCATCCGATCCATCCGGGCCTTCTCCACGTTCAGGATCTTGCCGCGGAGGGGCAGGATGGCCTGGATGGTCCTGTCTCGGCCCATCTTGGCGGAGCCGCCGGCGGAGTCGCCCTCTACGATGAAGATCTCGCACTTGCTGGGGTCCTTCTCCTGGCAGTCGGCCAGCTTGCCGGGCAGGGCGGCAGAGTCGAGAACGCTCTTGCGCCTCGTCAGCTCCCGGGCCTTGCGGGCCGCGTCCCGAGCCCGGGAGGCGGTGATGCACTTCTCGATGATGAGCTTGGCCTGGGCCGGGTTCTCCGCCAGGTACTCCGAAAGCTTGTCGGCCACGGCCCCGTCCACCAGGGGCCGGATGTCGGCGTTGCCCAGCTTGGTCTTGGTCTGGCCCTCGAACTGGGGCTCCTCCAGCTTCACGGAGATGATGGCGGTGAGGCCCTCCCGGATGTCGTCGCCGGAAAGGGGCTGGTCCGTGGCCTTCAGGAAGTTGAACTTCCGGGCGTAGTCGTTGACCACCCGGGTCAGTGCCGCCTTGAAGCCCACCAGGTGGGAGCCGCCCTCATGGGTGGCGATGTTGTTGGCGTAGGTGAGGATCAGCTCGTTGTAGCCGTCGTTGTACTGCATGGCCACCTCCACGGAGGCGGTCTCCATGTCGCCCTCCATGCGGACGCCGGAGAAGTACAGGGGCTCGGGCTGCAGCAGCTCCTTGTTCTTGTTGAGGAAGGTGACGAACTCCCGGATGCCGCCCACGTAGCAGTAGCTCTCCACCCGATGGGGCTCCACCCGCTCGTCGGTGAAGGTGATGCGAAGGCCCGCGTTCAAAAACGCCAGCTCCCGGAGCCGGAGCCGCAGGGTGTCGTAGCTGAACTCCAGGGTGTCGAAGATGTCGGGATCGGGCCAGAAATGGACCGTGGTGCCGGTCTCAGAGACCTCGCCGGGCTCCACGTGGACGCTGTCCAGGGGGATGCCCCGGGAATAGTCCTGGACGTGGAGCTTGCCCTCCCGGCGGACCTCCACCCGGAGCTTCTCGGAGAGGGCGTTCACGCAGGAAAGGCCCACGCCGTGGAGGCCGCCGGAGACTTTGTAGCCCCCGCCGCCGAACTTGCCGCCGGCGTGGAGGATGGTCAAGGCCACCTCCAAAGCGTCCTTGCCGGTCTTCTCATGGTAGCCCACGGGGATGCCGCGGCCGTTGTCCCGGACGGTGACGCCGTTGCCCTCGTGGAGGAACACCTCGATATGG
>CACXNN010000195.1 GCA_902768995.1 uncultured Eubacteriales bacterium
AGCAAAAAAAGGCAGCGTAAACCTGCCGGAAGCGATGGCGGGCGAAAGCGGTGCGCAGCGTGTTGCGAAGTACACGGTGCCGATGGCTTGCGGACTTGCCTACAACTACGCGGCGAAGGCCGTAGACGACGAACTGCTCTCCATCCTAAAGGAGCTTGCCCAGGAGGCGCAGCTGGAGGAGAAGTACGCCGCGCTGTACAACGGCGAAATGATCAATACCGGTGAAAAGCGCCTGGTGCTGCACCAGCTGACAAGAGGCCAGCTGGGAGATGCCGTGGTCGTGGACGGCGTGGACAAGCGCGCATTCTATGCCGGCGAGCAGAAAAAAGCGGCTGAGTTTGCCCAAAAGGTCCATGCGGGAGAGATCGCCAACGCCGACGGTGAGAAGTTCACGACCGTCGTGCAGATCGGCATCGGCGGAAGCGACCTGGGCCCCCGCGCCATGTATCTGGCGCTGGAAAACTGGGCCAAGGAGAACGGCGCATGCCGGCTCGAAGCCCGTTTTATCAGCAACGTGGACCCCGACGACGCAGCGAACGTGCTCAAATCCATTGATCTACCCCACAGCCTGTTCGTGCTGGTCTCGAAGTCCGGCACCACCCTTGAAACGCTGACCAACGAAACCTTTGTCAAGAACGCGCTGAGAGACGCGGGGCTGGACCCCTCCAAACACATGGTCGCCGTCACCAGCGAGACTTCGCCGCTGGCAAAGTCCGATGAATACCTGGCAGCGTTTTTCATGGACGACTTCATCGGCGGGCGCTATTCCTCCACTTCCTGTGTCGGCGGCGTGGTGCTGTCGCTGGCGTTCGGTCCCGAAGTGTTCGCACGCTTCCTGGCCGGGGCCCATGCGGCGGATCTGACGGCAAAGGAGAGCGACCCCTTGAAGAATCCCTCTATGCTGGACGCGCTGATCGGCGTATACGAGCGCAACGTGCTGGGCTATCCGGTCACCGCCGTGCTGCCCTATTCGCAAGCGCTCAGCCGCTTCCCTGCGCACCTGCAGCAGCTCGATATGGAGTCCAACGGCAAGCACGTCAACCGCTTCGGCGCGCCGGTCGCTTATCCCACCGGACCTGTCATCTTCGGCGAACCGGGCACCAACGGCCAGCATTCGTTCTATCAGCTCCTGCATCAGGGCACGGACGTCGTTCCGCTGCAGTTCGTCGGCTTCCGCAAGAATCAGGCGGGCATGGACGCGGACATTCAGGGCAGCACCAGCCAGCAAAAGCTGTGCGCCAACGTGGCCGCGCAGATCATGGCTTTTGCCTGCGGCAAGCAGGACAAGGATCCCAACAAGAGCTTTGAAGCCAGCAAAAGCTGTGCGCCAACGTGGCCGCGCAGATCATGGCTTTTGCCTGCGGCAAGCAGGACAAGGATCCCAACAAGAGCTTTGAGGGCGGTCGTCCCTCCAGCATCATCATCGGTGAACAGCTTACGCCGGAATCCCTCGGCGCGCTGCTGGCGCACTTTGAGAATAAGGTGATGTTCCAGGGCTTCTGCTGGAACGTGAACAGCTTCGACCAGGAGGGCGTGCAGTTGGGCAAAGTGCTGGCCAAGCGCGTGCTGGCACACGAAACGGACGGTGCGCTGAAGGCCTACGGCGAACTGCTGGACATCTGATCCGTTCCTCGCCCCGATGTTTCCGATCCAAAACGCTCCCGTCTGGGGAGCGTTTTTTCGATATGACCTGTGCTGCGGCGAAAAGGGCCTCCCCGGCGGGATCCTCACACTCGCCTGCGGGCTCGCTCAGTGCCCGGCTCTGTAAAAGACTATCTTCAGGCAAAATGCCCCCGCAAGGGGGCGGGATTCGACCTGCGCTGCGGCGCAGGCCCTGGGTTCGGCTCTTGGGCCCCACTGGGGCCCAATTCACTCCCGAACCCGTTCGAATCCCTGCCGGGGAGCAAAAAAACAGGGCCCCATGCGGGGCCCTGCTTTTTTGGCCTCTCCGGCGGGATTCGAACCCACGGCCTTCCGCTTAGGAGCGGTTGACTAAAGCGTGATAATAGGTATATATAGTAAAAAAACCCCCTTATTTAGGTATTTTTTTGAGCCGCCAAAAAGCTAATATGTATATATCAAGTGCAACATTCTAATAGAAATGTGGTAAAAATGTTGCACTTTTTCTGATGAATGAGTCTATTACATCGGCCTTTTTCTTGTTCATGCCCTCACCTTAGTTCTTATGTTCATGGGCAGATGATAGGTTCCGAACGCTTTCGATGCTTTCGATTAACAAAGATAAAACAAACAAGACACAGGAACACTTGCAAAAGCATTGAGCAAGGCGTCGCGAGGCCGACGTGGAACATGGAGACCGGCACTTCACGGCTCATCAGAAAGGCGACCGGGATACGTACCCGGCTGGACTGGGCCGAAATCACCCGGCAGATCCAGTCCCTGTGCCAGCGGATCAAGCGCTTCCAGCGCATCCAGCGAGACACGCCTCGCCTGCTGAACCTTCTCAAAACGGAGCTCCGGGCAAAGCATGCGTTCAAGCATCCGATCAAAGAACAGCAAAAACAACGAACTCGCACCTATGATCTGGAACGATAAAAAGGGAATGTTGCAAAATCTCAAAACAGTGAAAGCTCTCGGAAAGGATTCTCGGGAGATTTTTGCTGTAGTAGACAAATACTATTTCACTATATTATAACCATCAGCCGGGAGGACCCGGCTGATGAACTTGCGATGCAAACAGGAGGTTTGCCTATGGTGTTATCCTTAGTCTGAGAGCAACGCTGAATCAATACTTCTTCGCATCCTTCACATGAAGGAGGTGGTCCTCATAGGCGGCTAGGTTCCGAGGGTTCTCGGAGACCTCCGTGTCGCCCACGCGCCACCAGGAGCCGTAGCCCTCGGTCATGGACTTGGGCAGGACCCGGATGTCGAACACCACGGGCACGCCCTCTATGGTCTTGGCCTCCTTGAGAGCTGCGTACAGCTCCTGGAGAGAACGGATGGTATATGCTTTGCAACCGTAGCCCTCGGCGATCTTGGCGAAATTCACCGGCATGAAGGAGCCGGAGTGCTCCCCGTCCTCGCCCCGGAAACGGAGCTCGGTGCACAAGGTATCGTTGCCATGGCCCACCTGCAGGTTGTTGATGCAGCCGAAGGAGGCGTTGTTGAACACGCAGACGTTGATCTTCTTGTGCTCCTGGACCGCGGTCAAGAGCTCGGAGTGGAGCATGATGAAGCTGCCGTCGCCCACCATGGCGTACACGTCCCGATCGCCGATGGCGTACTTGACGCCCAATATGTATCCACGCCCCGGGCGCACCACATACGCTGCATGTCGCCAGGCAGCGAGCCGGAGGAGCCGATAGCCACGTCCTCGGGGTCGATGGCGAAGTTGATGGCGCCCAGCACCGTGGTCTGAGTGAGGCAGGCGTCCAGGTCTTTAGCGAACCGGTCCGCAGAGGCGGCGTTGGCATCGTTGACCTCGGGCACGTAGCCCTCCTTGTACTCGATGTGCTGCAACCGGTGGAGCTCCCTGGCCCAGCGGTCCCGGGCCGTTTCGATCTCGCCCGTAAAGGAGCTTGGTAGCCCCTGAGCTCCTTGAGTAGCGCCGGCAGGGCCCGCTTTGCATCGGCGATGACGGGCACCGCATCCAGCTTCAAGGCCTGGAACTCGGACACGTTGATGTTGACGAACTTGGCGTCCTCCCGGAACAGCCACTTGGAGGAGGTGGTGAAGTCGGTATAGCGGGTACCTACGCCAATGATCACGTCCGCTTCCTTGGCGATCTCGTTGGCCGCGGAGCAGCCCGTGACACCGATGCCGCCCAGGTTCAGGGGGTGATCGTATACGATGGCGCTCTTGCCCGCCTGGGTCTCAGCGAAGGGGATGCCCGTGGCTTCAGCAAAGGCTTTGAATTCCTCATGGGCTTCGCTATAACGGACGCCGCCGCCGCAGATCAGCAGGGGCTTTTTCGCGGCGCGAATGACCGCCGCAGCCTCCGCCAGGGCCTCCGCCTCCGGCAACCGCCGGGCCAGGCGATGGACCCGCTTCTGGAAGAAGGACTCGGGGTAGTCGTATGCTTCGCCCTCCACGTCCTGGGGGATAGCCAGGCACACCGCGCCGGTGTTGGCTGGGTCCGTCAGCACCCGGAAGGCGGAGAGGAGAGCGCTCATGAGCTGCTCGGGGCGGACGATGCGGTCCCAATAGCGGCAGACGGCTCGAAAGGCGTCGTTGGTGGAGATGGACAGGTCGTGGATCTGCTCGATCTGCTGCAGCACCGGGTCCGGCTGGCGGCAGGCGTACACGTCGCCGGGCAGGATCAGCACCGGGATATTGTTGGCGGTGGCGGTGGCGGCAGCGGTGACCATGTTGGCGGCGCCGGGGCCTACGGAGGAGGTCACGGCGATGATCTTTTTGCGCTTCATCTGCTTGGCGAAAGCCACGGCGGTATGGGCCATGCCCTGCTCGTTCTTGCCCTGCCAGACCTTCAGGCGGCAGGTCTCCTGCCGCAGCGCCTGCCCCAGGCCCACCACGTTGCCGTGGCCGGGCAGCATGATGACACCTTCCACGAAGGGGTGCTCCACGCCGTCATAGGCGATGTATTGGTTCTCCAGAAAACGTACCAGGGCCTGGGCCATGGTCAAGCGAACGGTCTTCATGCTTCCCTCCTGATGAAATGAGATTAGTCTTTGAAAATGTGATCGTTGGCGTCCGGCTTCCAGAGCCAGGCGTGCTCGGGATCGTCGATGCGGGTCTTCTGCCAGGGGTCGCCGGGAAGATGCCGGATGCCCCAGGCGTAGCACATGGCGTAGCCCGGCGCGGCCACCTGGGAATGGAACCCATGGTTGATGACGGCGAGGCCGTTGTGATGGGTCTCGTATATCTGGCCGTTAGCAAAGCCGGCACCGAAGCCCTGGGGATAGTCGAACCGATAGAAGTACACCTCCGGCTGGGGGTGATGATGGGGCGGATAGGAGGACCACTTGCCGGGGAAGTTGAGGACCTCGCCCAGGACCATGTTGGAGAAGGGCGCGTTCTCGTAGTCGAAGAAGGTCTTGATCTCCCGGCGCATGGCGCCCATGAGCTCCCCGTTGGCCCCGGCGTGCTGGACCTGGACCGTCTCGGGGGTGTAGAGCACGGGCTCGTAGTCCCGCTCGTTGACGGTCTGCTGGATGAACAGCTCCGCGTGGGATTTGGCGATCAGGCTGATTTTGGTCCGCCGAGGGGCCAGCAGGCAATAGGCCTCGTGGCGGAAGCAGTCGGGACGTTCGATCAGGACCGTTTTCTCCCCGTAGGTCAGCTCCGCGGTACCTTCGAACAGCAGCACGGCGGTCTCCTTTTCAGGCTCGTAAATGGCGTAGGCGTCGCCCGGCTCCAGCACCAGCAGTCCCACGTCCATCTGGGTCCCCAGATCGTCCGCCGCGGCGTCGATATACACGTTGTAGCCGCGATGCAGCTCTTTGTCGAAATACATATGACCTCCTAGCCCGGTTACAGCCCCGTGTGCTCAGCGATATACCGGCGTCCCTTGATGGCGTATTCCAAGGGGTTCGCCTTGGCGGGGTCCTGCTCAGCCTCCACCAGAAGCCAGCCCTCATAGTTTGCGTCGGACAGGACCCGGAAGACGGGATCGAAATCCACGTCCCCGTCCCCGGGCACGGTGAAGGCCCCGTTGCGCACGGCGGTCAAAAAGCTCCAGTTCTTCTCCCGGGCTTCCTTCACTACGGCAAGGCGCATGTCCTTCAGGTGCACATGGCCCACCCGGTCCACATACTTTTTCAGCATGGCCAGGGGGTCCTCCCCGGCGAAGGTGAAGTGGCCCGTATCGTAGCAGAGGAACACGTACCGGGGGTCGGTGTTTGCCATCATCCTGTCCGTCTCCGCCGCCGTCTGGACCACTGTGCCCATGTGGTGATGGAAGCAGAGCTTGAAGCCCCGTTCTACGGCCGCCTTGCCCAGAGCGTCCAATCCCTTGCAGAGGCGATCCCACTCCCCGTCGTCCATGACGTGTTTGTGGTTGCCGGTCAGGATGGGGGTGT
>CACXNN010000196.1 GCA_902768995.1 uncultured Eubacteriales bacterium
CATGCAAGTCGATCCCTTCACCAGATTCGAGAAGGACTGGGCCCTACTGACGGCGGGCACAGCGGACCATTTCAACAGCATGACCATCGGCTGGGGGAGCCTGGGCACGGTGTGGAATCGGGACGTGCTCACGGTCTACGTGCGGCCGGACCGGTACACCTGGCAGTTCATGAAGGACAGCGACACCTTCACCGTGTCCTTCTTCCCCGAGAGCTGCCGGCCGGCTCTGCTCCTCATGGGCCGCCTGTCGGGCCGGGACGGGGACAAGGCGGCCGCTGCCGGGCTCACGCCCCGGGTCCTGCCGGAAGGCGTCACCTACGAGGAGGCCAGCGAGACCTTCGTCTGCAAGAAGATCTACATGGCGCCCATGGCCTATAAGGACGTGCCGCCCTACGCCCAGAAGATCTACCAGAACGGCGTCGAGCCCCACTGGATCTTCATGGGCGAGGTCGTGGCCCACCTGTCCTGAGCGTGAGCATGGGCCGGACACAACCGAAGACGGACTTTTCCCAGGGGCCTGTGTGGCGGCGCATCCTGGACCAGGCGGGGCCGCTGATCGTGGCCCAGCTGGTGCATTTGCTCTACAACGTGGTGGACCGGATCTACATCGGTCACATGGGGGACGGCAGCGGCCTGGCCCTCACCGGCGTGGGGCTCACTTTCCCCATCGTCACCCTCATCATGGCCTTCGCGGCCCTGTTCGGCACCGGCGGCGTGCCCCTCTTCTCCATGGCCCGGGGCGCTGGGGACCAGGCGCGGGCCGGGCGCATTTTGGGCAATTCCTTCACGCTCCAGCTCATCAGCGCCGCGGCGCTGACCGTGATCTGCTATCTGTTCATGCGGCCCATCCTCTTCGCCTTCGGCGCCAGCGAGGAGTCCTTCCTCTACGCCAGGGCGTACCTCGATATCTACCTGGTGGGCACGGTCTTCTCCATGCTGGCTACGGGCCTCAACGGCTATATCAACGCCCAGGGGTTCCCCCGGATCGGCATGCTGTCCATCGTCATCGGCGCGGCGGTGAACATCGCCCTGGACCCGGTGTTCATCTTCGCCCTGCACATGGGCGTCCGGGGCGCCGCCCTGGCCACCGTGATCAGCCAGGCCCTATCCGCCCTGTGGGTGCTGCGGTTCCTCACGGGGAAGCAGGCCGTCGTCCCCCTGAAGCGGGGGAACATGGCCCTGCAGGCCCGGGTGGTGGGGGACATCGCCAAGCTGGGCACGGCCACCTTCATCATGCAGGGCACCACCTGCCTCGTGCAGATCGTCTGCAACGCCACGTTGCAGCAGTTCGGCGGGGACGTGTACGTGGGGGTCATGACCGTGGTGAACTCCGTGCGGGAGGTGTTCCTGCTGCCCATCAACGGCATCACCAGCGGCGGTCAGCCCGTCATCAGCTTCAACTACGGGGCCAAGCGGTACGACCGGGTCCTCCAGGGCATCCGATTCAACACCCTCATCGGCGCCGGGTACACCCTGCTGGCCTGGGTGCTGGTGCTGCTCCTCCCCCGGCTGTGGTTCGGCATCTTCTCCGACGACCCCGTCATGACCGAGGCGGGCGTGGAGGCCCTGCGGATCTACTTCTTCGGGTTCGTGTGCATGGCGCTGCAGTTCGCGGGCCAGTCCGCCTTCACGGCCCTGGGGGACGCCCGGCACGCCATCTTCTTTTCTCTGCTCCGCAAGGCCATCATCGTGGTGCCCCTGACGCTCCTGCTCCCCCGCCTGGGGTTCGGGGTCCGGGGCGTGTTCCTGGCGGAGCCCATCTCCAACGCCGTGGGCGGCACGGCCTGCTATCTCACCATGCGCATCACCCAGCTCCGGCGCATCCGGCGGCTGGCGGAACAAGCATAGAAAGGACGTAACCATGCACGAGATCGAGATCTTTTACCTGAGGGGCTGCCCCTACTGCGAGAACGCCAAAAGAGCCGTGGCGGAGCTGCTCCGGGAGGAGCCCGCCTACGGGGCGCTGCGCCTTCGCTGGATCGAGGAAAGCGAGGAAGCGGCCCTGGCCGACAGCTACGACTACTTCCGGGTACCGTCGGTGTTCCATAAGGGGGACAAGCTCTACGAGTGCTCGCCCCTCCACGGGTACGAGGCCATCAAGGAGCACTTT
>CACXNN010000197.1 GCA_902768995.1 uncultured Eubacteriales bacterium
CTGGGCGGCCGCCACATGCTGGTGAAGGTGAACGCCACCCCCGAGGTGGTCCGCAAGGAGGAGGCGGACGGGCTCTACACCGTCCTGCCGGAAGCATGAACGTCATCGGCGTCCTCCTGTGCGGCGGCAGCAGCCAGCGCATGGGCTTCAACAAGCTGACCACGCCCCTGGGCGGGTCCAACGCCCTGGCGCGCAGCGCGTCGTTGCTGGCCGCCAGCGGCTGCGACAAGCTGGTCGTCGCCGTCACTCCTGACACCCGCCCCGCGGCGGAGGCCCTGTCGCTCCCCATCCCTGTGACCCTCTGCGACGGGGGCAGCACCCGAGGCCAGTCTGTGCTGAACGCCCTGCGGGCTGCCAATGGCCAGCCGGGGGATATCGCGGTCATCCACGACGCCGCCCGGTGCTTCCAGTCCCCTGACGCCGTTCGCGCCGCCATCGACAGCGCTAAGGAGAACGGCAGCGGCATCGCGTCCCTGCCCATGGCGGATTCCGTGTTCGAGACGGACGCCCAACGGCCCCTGGACCGGTCCAAGCTCGTTCGCACCCAGACCCCCCAGGCCTTTCGGTTCGAAGAAATCCTGCACGCCTACGAGCAGGCCGGGAACCAAAACGCCACGGACGACGCCGCCCTCTACGCCCGGTTTATTGGCCCCCTGACCTTCACCCCCGGCAGTGAGATGGGCCGCAAGCTCACCACCGCGGAGGACTGGACCTGGGCCCAGGGCCTCTCGATCCGGCCCCGGACGGGCACGGGCTTCGACACCCACGTGCTGGGCGAGGGCCGCAAGCTCATCCTGGGCGGAGTGGATATCCCCTTCGAGAAGGGGCTCGTCGCCCACTCCGACGGGGACGTGCTGCTCCACGCCCTCATGGACGCCCTGCTGGGCGCGGCCAGCCTGGGCGACATCGGGCACCTGTTCCCCGACAAGGACCCCCAATACGAGAACATTTCGAGCCGCATCCTCCTCCGGGAGGTGGCCCGCCGCCTGCGGGAGAAGGGCTTCACCGTGGTCCACGTGGACGTGACGGTGATCGCCCAGCGGCCCAAGCTGGCCCCCTATTTCCCCCAGGCCATCCAAAACATCGCCGAGGATCTGTGCATCGGTAAGGACCAGGTTTCTTTGAAGGCAACGACTACGGAAGGAATGAATGATGAGGGAAAAGGCTTGTGCATCAGCGCTCAGGCCATCGCCAATCTTTATTGACCCCTTGTGCTTTTCTTTTTCCGCCGTTTTTTCTTTTCACTGAAAAGAAAAAACGGCAAACATAAAATATAAACCAAAAGGATCATCATGGACAACATCGTCATCCGGGGCGCCCGGGAACACAATCTGAAGAATATCGACCTCACCATCCCCCGGGACAAGCTCATCGTCTTCACGGGCCTGTCCGGCTCCGGCAAAAGCTCGCTGGCCTTCGACACCATCTACGCCGAGGGCCAGCGCCGGTACGTGGAGAGCCTCTCCTCCTATGCCCGCCAGTTCATCGGCCAGATGGAAAAGCCCGAGGTGGACGCCATCGAGGGCCTGTCCCCGGCCATCTCCATCGACCAGAAGAGCACCAGCAACAACCCCCGGTCCACCGTGGGCACGGTGACGGAGATATACGACTACCTGCGCCTGCTCTACGCCCGCTGCGGCACCCCCCACTGCCCCAAGTGCGGCCGCGTCATCGAAAAGCAGAGCATCGACACGGTGGTGGACCGGGTCATGGGCTTGCCCGCCGGGACCCGCATCCAGCTCCTCGCCCCCTGCGTCCGGGGCAAGAAGGGCGAGCACGCCAAGGTCCTGGAAGGGCTCCGCAAGGAGGGGTACGTCCGGGCCCGGGTGGACGGGGAGGTCTACGACCTCGACGAGACCCCCGCCCTCGATAAGCAGAAGAAGCACACCATCGAGGCGGTCATCGACCGACTGGTGGTGAAGGCCGGCGTGGAGAGCCGCCTTACCGACTCCCTGGAGAACGCTTTCCGCCTGGGCAAGAACCTGGTCATCGTCTCCGAAGTGGGCGGGGCCGACACCCTCTACTCCCAGAACTACGCCTGCCCGGACTGCGGCATCTCCCTGGAGGAGCTGGAGCCCCGGGCCTTCTCCTTCAACAACTGGACCCGGAGCTGGTGGTGCCCGACAAGCGCCTGAGCCTTTCCGAGGGCGCCATCTCCGTCTCCGGCTGGAACAGCTCCAGCAGCGGCACCATCGCCCATATGTACCTGTCCGCCCTCTGCCGCCATTTCGAAAAGAAGCTGGGGACGCCCGTGTCCATGGACACGCCCTTTGCCGATCTTCCCGCGGAAGTCCAAAAGGCCATCCTCTACGGCTGCCCCGACAAGATGGAGGTGGTCTACGAGAAGGAGTTCGCCGGCGGCCGGTTCCTGGCCGACTTCGAGGGCATCGTCAACAACCTGGAGCGCCGGTACCGGGAGAGCACCAGCGACTGGAGCAAGGGCGAGATCGAGGGCTACATGTCCCGGAC
>CACXNN010000198.1 GCA_902768995.1 uncultured Eubacteriales bacterium
GCCAGCCGCTCCGCCTTCTCGGGATCGTCCAACCCCGCCAGCATCTTCCCGTGGCCGGCGGACAGGGCGCCGCTCTTCAGCATCCCCTGGACGCTCTCCGGCAGGTTCAAAAGCCGCAGGGCGTTGGTCACCGCGGGCCGGCTCCGGCCGATGCGGCTGCTGACCTCCTCCTGGGTCAGGTTGTGCTGGACCATGAGGAACCGGATGGCCGCCGCTTCTTCCACGGGGTTCAGATCCTCCCGCTGCAGGTTCTCGATGAGGGACACCTCCTGGAGCTCATGCTCCTCCTTGTCCGTGATGACGGCGGGCACCGCCTTGAGCCCCGCCAGCCTCGCCGCCCGATACCGGCGCTCCCCGGCCACGATGGTGTACCGGTTCCCCTGCCGATAGAGGATCAGAGGCTGCACGATGCCGTGGGTCCGGATGGACGCAGCCAGCTCACTGAGCTTCTCCTCGTCGAAGGTCTTCCGGGGCTGATCCGGGTTGGTGTCGATGTCGTAGACGGACACCTCCTGAAGGCTGGCCGGGCCCTTCCCAGGCTCGAAGCTTTCCAGCAGGGCGTCCAGGCCCCGTCCCAAACCTTTCTTGTTCGCCATACGCTGCCTCCTTACGCTTTCTCCACCAGTTCCGCCGCCAAGGTCCCGTAGGCCGCCGCCCCCGTGCTCTTGGGGGCGTAGAGGCTGATGGGCAGGCCGAAGCTGGGGGCCTCCCCCAGCCGCACGGACCGGGGGATGATGGTGTCGTAGACTTTGTTCTTAAAGAACCGCTTCACCTCACCCACCACCTGTTGGGAAAGGTTGGTCCTTCCGTCGTACATGGTGAGGACCACGCCCTCCACCTCCAGGCCGGGGTTCAGGTTCCGGCGGATCAGCTTCACCGTGTTCATGAGCTGGGAGAGCCCCTCCAGGGCGTAGTATTCGCACTGGATGGGCACCAGCAGGGTGTCCGCCATGGTGAGGGCGTTCAGGGTCAGCAGGCCCAGGGACGGGGGGCAGTCCACGAAGATGTAGTCGAACTGGTCCCGGAGGGGGGCGACGGCGTTCTTCAGCCGCTGCTCCCGGGCCAGCAGGTTCACCAGCTCCACCTCCGCCCCGGCCAGCTCCATCCGGGAGGGCAGGAGCTTCAGGGTGTCGATCATGGTGTCCAGGATCGCCTCCGACGCGTCCACGTCGTTGATGAGCACGTCGTAGATGGAGTATTCGATTCGGTTCTTGTTGACGCCCAGGCCGCTGGTGGTGTTCCCCTGGGGGTCGATGTCGATGAGCAGCACCCGCTTGCCCAGCTGGGCCACGCAGGCGGACAGGTTCACGGCGGTGGTGGTCTTGCCCACGCCGCCCTTCTGATTGGCGATGCAGATGATCTTAGCCAAGGATCGTTCTCCTTTTATGTCGATTGTCGGCACCAGTATACCGTACCCTCCGGGAAAAAGCAATGTTTCACGTGAAACATGGGAAAATGTTGCTTTTCTTTTTGCCGCTTTTTTCTCTTCGGTGAAGAGAACAAAAGCGGCGCAAAAAAGAGAAGCTTAAGAAAGAAAATGGGAAGCACAGCGCAAGCCATACTTCCCATCTGTGTTTCTTTTGGATGCCTGTTCTTTACAAAGAAAAGGCACGGAAGCTTTCAATTCCTACCTATCACTGATCTCCGCCGTCGCCGCCGGCGTCGCCCGCCTCGGCAGCGCCGCCGACCTCGCCCGCCACCTCTGCGGCCCCCGCCGTGAGCTCCGTGGCCTCGGCCACCTCCGCCACCGGCTCGTCAGACAGGGTCGCCGTCTCCGGCTGGACGGGCAGGGGCTCGTCGGCCCGTTCCTCCTTTTTGACCTGCTCCAGGGGATCCACCGGCAGGGGCGCGGTCTCGGGCCGCTCCGTCTTCTCCGGCTCAGGCTCCGGCGCAGGCGCCGGTTCGGCCGTGGCCTCAAAGTCGTTCACCGCCTGGCGGCTCTTGACCAGCAGGTACACGCCAAAGGCCAGGATGAACAGGGAGATGAACTGGCTGGTGGACAGGGGGCCCACGTTCCCCCGGTAGTCCGCCCTAAAGAACTCGATGACGAACCGCCACACGGCGTAAACGGTCATGTACAGGCCCGTATCTGGGTGGGCAGCCGGGACACCCCGTCCAGCACCACCGCGCAGGGGCCCGAATACTCCATGCCGTAGCAGCAGCCGGCCATGAGGCAGCCCACCCGGCCGCCGGCGTGGGCCAGGCAGAAGCAGGGTGCCATCAGGTCTGTATAGGTGATCATGTTCTTTTTCGTCTTCCGGCTCACCAGGAACAGGCCCAGCAGCCCGCCCAGGAGCCCGCCGTAGAACACCAACCCGGCGGAGATCAAATCCCAGAGCTCCGCCCAGCTGTGGGGCATCTGGGGCGGGTCCACGATGAAGTACAGGAGCTTGGAGCAGACGAACCCCAGCAGGATGGCCCAGATCAGCGCATCCAGCAGGTTGTCCTCGGAAAGGGGCGACCCCTTCTTCCGAAGCTTGAACACGGCCAGCAGCGCAAAGACGGTCCCCACCATGGTGCACAGCCCGTACATGGGCAGGGAAAGGCTCCCGATGTGGATGAATGGATGCATGTTTTCTCGGCCTCCCGGGTTTTTTTGCATCTTATCACACTTGGGCCCCCTTGTAAAGTTTGTTGACAAAAGCTCTTAAAGGTTATACATTAATAGTTCAGGAATGTAACGCATATTTGCAGGAGGTTTCTATGGCGAACGTCTACGATCCCAAGGTCATCGAACCGAAGTGGCAGGCCCGCTGGGCGGCGGAAAAGGCCTTCGAGGCCACGGACGACTATACCAAGCCCAAGTTCTACGGCCTGGTGGAGTTTCCGTACCCCTCCGGCGCGGGCATGCACGTGGGCCACATCAAGGCCTACACCAGCTTGGAGGTCATCTCCCGCAAGCGCCGCATGGAGGGCTACAACGTGCTGTTCCCCATGGGCTTCGATTCCTTCGGCCTGCCCGCGGAGAACTACGCCATCAAGACCAACACCCATCCTCATATCATCACCACCCGGAACGTGGAGCACTTCAAGGACCAGATGAAGCGGGTGGGCTACTCCTTCGATTGGTCCCACGAGATCTCCACCTCCCTGCCGGACTACTACAAGTGGACCCAGTGGATCTTCCTCAAGATGTTCGAGCACGGGCTGGTGTTCCGGGCCAAGACCCAGGTGAACTACTGCCCCCACTGCAAGGTGGTCCTGTCCAACGAGGACTCCCAGGGCGGCAAGTGCGACGTGTGCCACAGCGACGTCATACAGCTCCCCAAGGACGTGTGGTATCTGAAGATCACCCAGTACGCGGACCGGCTCCTTTCCGGCCTCGATACGGTGGACTACCCCGACTCCATCAAGCAGCAGGAGATCGAGTGGATCGGCAAGTCCACGGGCGCCTTCGTGAACTTCGCCATCGAGGGCGTGCCCGAAGCGCTGGAGATCTACACCACCCGCTGCGACACCCTCTTCGGCGTCACCTTCATGGTCATGGCCCCCGAGCATCCCCTCCTCGACAAGTACAAGGACCGGATCGAGAACTGGGCCCAGGTGGAGGCCTACCGGGCGGAATGCGCCAAGAAGACCGAGTTCGAGCGGACCCAGCTGGTGAAGGACAAGACCGGCGTGCGGCTGAAGGGCTTCACCGCCGTGAACCCCGTGAACAACAAGGAGATCCCCATCTTCATCGCGGACTACGTGATGATGGGCTACGGCACCGGCGCCATCATGGCCGTGCCCGCCCACGACGAGCGGGACTGGGCCTTCGCCCGGAAGTTCGGCGTGGACATCATCCCCGTCATCGAGGGCGGCGACATCGACAAGGCCGCCTACACCGGCAACGGGCCCATGATCAACTCCGACTTCTTGAACGTCTACGACAACAAGAAGGACTCCATCGC
>CACXNN010000199.1 GCA_902768995.1 uncultured Eubacteriales bacterium
GCGTGCTTCACGATGTATTCGAAGGGTTTAAGATAGAGATTTCGGATGGTGTTCTCCCCAGCCACGGAGTTGCCCATGAACCGGTAGTTTTCGGAATTGTTGAGAGCGAAATGTTTCACGGACACGCCCACGCCCCGGCTCTGGACCCCGTTCACCTCCGCGGCGCCCATAACGCCCGCCAGCAGGGGGTCCTCGGAATAGTATTCGAAGTTGCGGCCGCAGAGGGGGTTCCGCTTGATGTTCACCCCCGGGCCCAGGAGGGTGTGGACCCCGTAGTGGCGGCACTCCTCGGCGATGGCCGCGCCCAGGTCGAAGGCGTTCTGTGGGTTCCAGCTGGAGGCCACGGCGGCCGCCGTGGGGAAGGCCGTGGCGGGCTCGCTTTCGGAGACGCCGTTGTCCCCGGAACCCTTCTGCTTGCGGAGGCCGTGGGGGCCGTCGGACATGCACAGGCTCGGCACGCCCAGCCGGGGGATGGGGTTGGTGTACATGAAGTCCGTGCCCGACACCAGGGCCGCCTTCTCCTCCACCGTCATCTGCTGCAAGATCGTTTTGATATCCATGGGCTCCCCCTTCGTCCTTTGTTTATGATACTATTTTATCGGATCGTCCGCCTGTTGTATTGCATTATGGTAATTATTTTCGTATAATCGTAATGGATCGGAGGAACGGATATGAACGGTGTGGATATGCGGTACGTGGTGGGCTCCATGGCGGCCCTGTCGGGGGTCCCCGTGCGGCTCTACGAGGGGGGGAAGCTGGTCCTGTTCCAAAGCCCGGTGAAGCTCCCCCGGGACCCCATGGCCCTCTACGAGGGGGAGATATGGGCCATCCGGGGCCACGTGGGCTACTTCGCCACCCCGGATTTCCAGTATTACGGCCTGATCCGCTGCCCCGCCGGCGCCATCGTTATGGGCCCCACCTCCCAGATCCTGGCCGGGGAGCAGGACCTGAAGGCGCTGGCCTTCCGGCTGGACGTGCCCCCGGCGGAGGTTCACGCCTTCCTCACCGCCATGCAGGGCATCCAGCGGCTGCCGGTGGAGACCCTGCTGCAGATGCTCTGCACCGTGAACCACTTCTTGAACGGGGGCGAGAAGCTGACCCTTTCGGACGTGGCCATCGCCGGCGACGAGCAGCGGACCATCAAGACCAATTTGGAACAGCGCCGGACCAAGAAGGTCTACGAGGAGGGGCCGCCCCCCGGGGAGGCTCACAACACCCTGGCCCTGGAGGAGATGCTCATGGACCTGGTGCGCTGGGGGGACACCGCCGCCCTGAAGAGCTGGATGGCCGCAGCCCCCGCCGTCCGGGGCGGCACCATCGCCCCCACCCAGCTGCGGCAGCTTCGGAACACCTTCATCGTCTCCGTGACGCTGGCCGCCCGGGCCGCCATTCGAGGGGGCATGCGGGAGGAGGACGCCTTCTCCCTGTCCGACGGGTTCATCCAGCGGGTGGAGCTCCTCACCGACCCCAGCAAGATCATGAACCTGCAGTACAGCATGGTGTTGGAGTACACCGAGCAGGTGGAGCAGCTCCACCTGGGCCGCCACCCCACCCGGCTGGCTACGGAGGTGGCCAACTACGTGCGCCGCCACCTGTCCGAGCCCATCAGCGCCGAGAAGATGGCGGAGGAGTTCTACCTGAGCCGCCCTTACCTCTCCGCCCGGTTCAAGCGGGAGACGGGCCTCACCCTGACGGACTACATCCTCACCGAAAAGACCGAGGAAGCCAAGCGCCTCCTGCGCTACTCCGACAAGCCCGCCGCCGCCATCGGGGCGTACCTGGGCTTCTCCTCCCACGGCCACTTCATCCGCGTCTTCAAGCGCTACGCCGGCCAGACCCCCAACGAATACCGGGCCGCCCAAGGCCGGTAGACATCAACGCAAAACAGCCCCGAGCAAACGCCCGGGGCTGAATTGTTTTATACTTTACGGCTGCTTGCCGATGTAGGCCAGGATACCGCCGTCCACGTAGAGGATGTGGCCGTTGACGAAGTCGGAGGCGTCGGAGGCCAGGAACAGGGCCGGACCCATGAGATCCTCGGGGGTGCCCCAGCGGGCCGCCGGGGTCTTGGCCACGAT
>CACXNN010000200.1 GCA_902768995.1 uncultured Eubacteriales bacterium
TGGGCTTATACTTGAAGACGATGACCTTCTTGCCCTTGCCGTGCTCCACGACCTTGCCGGTGGCCTTGACGCCCTCTACCACGGGGGTGCCCACGGTGATGGTCTCACCGTCTGCGACCAGCAATACGTCGAAGGTGACCTCGGCGCCCACTTCGGCGTCCAGCTTCTCCACGGAGATGACGTCGCCAACCTGGGCCTTATACTGCTTACCACCGGTCTGAACGATTGCGTACATGTTTGTGCTTCCTCCTTCTTCCCAGACTCGCTTGAGACGGTGCCGGGCCCTTTTGCCCGCACTTAGAAAACCGGCTCAACGCGGCTTGCCGAAGTATTATACAGCTCGGCTATGGCTGTGTCAACAAATTTTTCCGAAGATTTTGCGTTTTTTAGTGCATGATACGGCAGTTTTTTTTCGCCTCTGCCACCCGCTTGTCCGGCAGGGGCTTCACGGTGAACTTCTCCGCGTGGAGGGCCGGGTTGGCCTTCACGTAGAAGTCGGCCTCCCGGGCCTCGGGAAACAGCTCCCCGTCCTTCTTCATGAGCTCCTCCATGGCCGCGGCCACGTCGGGGCTGACTTCGATGTAGATGCGCTTCAGCTTGCAGCCCTTCAATACCTGCAGCGTCTGCTTGCGGAGCCGGTTGAAGACGGTGTAGGGCGAGAGGACCTTGGCCTCCCCCTGGCAGTAGGGGCAGGTGACCTTCAGGGTGTCGCCGATGCTCCGGCCGGTCTTCTTCCTGGTCAGCTCCACCAAACCGAGATGGGTGAACCCGAACACGTGGGACCGGGTGTGGTCGTCCCGCATGGCGTCCTTCAGGGTCTGGAGCACCTTCTGCCGGTCGCTCTCCTTGTCCATATCGATGAAGTCGATGATGACGATGCCGCCGATATCCCGCAGCCGGAGCTGGACGGCGATCTCCTTGGCCGCCTCGCAGTTGGTGTTGGTGATGGTCTTCTCCAGGTTGTCCTTGCCCACGTACTTGCCCGTGTTCACGTCGATGATGGTCATGGCCTCGGCCCGGTCGATGACCAGATACCCGCCGGACTTGAGCCAGACCTGGCGGCTGAGGGCGTTCTCGATCTTGGCCTCGGTGTCGTACCGGTCGAAGAGGGCCTCGGAGTCCTTATAGAGGATCCGGGGCTTCAGCTTGGGGGCCATCACGTCCGCGATCCCCTTGAGCTTCTCGAAGGCTTCCTGGTCGTTGACGAAGACCCGGTCCACGTCCTTCATCAGAAGGTCCCGGACCGTCCGGAACAGCAGGCTCTGCTCCGCGTGCATGAGGGCGGGAGCCTTGGTCTTCTTGGACTTGGTCTCGATGTCCTCGTAGAGGGTCAACAGGCTGTCCAGGTCCTCCTGGAAGGCCTCCTTGGTCTTTCCGGCGGAGGCGGTGCGGACGATGACGCCCTTGTTCTTGGGCTTGATCTCGTTGAGGATCTTGCGGAGCCTCCCCCGCTCGTCCTCCTTCTCGATGCGGCGGCTGACGCCCACGTAGTCCACCGTGGGCATGAGCACCAGGGAGCGCCCCGCCAGGGTGATGTGGGTGGTGACCCGGGCGCCCTTGGTGCCCACCGGGTCCTTGGCCACCTGGACCAGCACGCTCTGGCCAGGCTTCAACAGATCCCCGATCTTCCGAGTCTCCGGGAGCTGCTCCAGCTCGTCGTACTGATCCCCGGGGAAGAACACGTCCCCGGCGTACAGAAAGGCGTTCTTCTCGAGGCCGATGTCCACGAAGGCCGCCTGCATGCCCGGCAGCACGTTCTGGACCTTGCCCAGATAGATGTTCCCCACCAGTCGTTCCGTCCCCGTTTGCTCCACGTAGAGCTCCACGGGGGTGCCGTCCTCCACCACCGCCACGCGGATGGCGAATTTGTTGGCGTCTACCAAAATTTCCTTATTCATGTTTTCCTTTCCCAAGGCTGGGGAGCCCCGGCACTTCGTCGAAGTACATCTCCTCCCGCCGGCATCTGAAAGAGCCCGCTGACCCCAGAAAATCGAGCAGCACGTTGACAAACGCTTCCGTGCGCAACCCGCCACCGGCGGTCAGCTCTCCCAAAACATCCAGCGTGAAGGA
>CACXNN010000201.1 GCA_902768995.1 uncultured Eubacteriales bacterium
CGTGGAGTGGAAGAACACCAAGATCAACTTTATCGACGCCCCGGGCGGCTACGACTTCTATGGCGACGTGGCCTCCGCCGCGTTCCTGGCCGACAGCGCCCTGATCGTGGTGGGCGCGGTCTCCGGCCCCGTGGTAGGCGCCGAGAAGGCCATGGCCATGTGCCAGGCCCAGGCCAAGCCCCGCATGATGGTCATCAACCAGATGGACCGTGAGAACGCCTCCTTCGAGAAGGTCATGGCCGTGGTCAACGAGAAGTTCGGCCCCAACGTGGTCCCCATCCAGCTGCCCATCATGGAAGGCTCCAACTTCAAGGGTTTCGTGGACATCATCAACATGACCGCGTACCTGTTCGACGGCAAGAACCTGAAGGAAGTGGCCATCCCCGGGAACCTGAGCGACGAAGCCCAGACCCTCTATGAGAAGCTCACCGAGGCCGCTGCCGAGGCGGACGAGGAGCTCATGGAGAAGTACTTCGAGGAGATGGAGCTGCCCAAGGAGGACATCCGGCCTCAGCAAGGGCGTCCAGGAAGGCACCGTGACCCCCGTGGTCTGCACCTCCGCCCTCAACAACGCGGGCGTGTTCACCCTGCTCGACAACATCGTCCACTACCTGCCCTCCGCGGCCGACGCCAAGCTCCCCGCCGCCACGAACGCCAACGGCGACGCCGTGGCCCTGACCCGGGACGGCAAGATGGTGGCTACCGTGGCCAAGACCATCAACGATCAGTTCGGCAAGTACTCCATCGTGAAGGTCCATCGGGGCACCCTGGACATCAACGTGACCCCCTACAACGTGAACAGCGAGAAGGCCGAGAAGCCCTCCGCGCCCTTCCTGATCCGGGGCAAGAAGACCATCGCCCTCGATAAGCTCAACGCCGGCGACATCGGCGCCCTGGCGAAGCTCCAGTACACCGCTACCAACGATACCCTCTGCGAGCAGGGCGATATCGTGAAGGTCGCCCCCATCGAGTTCCCCAAGGCCTGCATCGCCCTGGCGATCGCGGCCAAGAACAAGGGCGAGGACGACAAGGTCATCGCGGGCCTCAACCGTATCCGTGAGGAGGATCCCACCATCACCATCGAGAAGAACATCGAGACCGGTGACGTGCTCCTCTGCGGCCTGGGCGAGAAGCATATCGACGTGGTGTGCAGCAAGCTGAAGAACAAGTTCAACGTGGAAGCCACCCTGAACGAGCAGCGCATCCCCTACCGGGAGACCATCCGCTCCACCGCGGAGGCCGAAGGCAAGCATAAGAAGCAGACCGGCGGCAGCGGCCAGTTCGGCGTGGTCAACATCAAGTTCGAGCCCGCCGACGAGGGCGTGGACTACGAGTTCGTGGATGCCATCGTGGGCGGCGTGGTCCCCCGCGAGTTCATCCCCGCGCTATCCCATGATCGGCGTCAAGGCCACCCTGTTCTTCGGCAAGTACCATCCCGTGGACTCCAAGGAAGTCGCCTTCAAGTCCGCCGCCCGCCTCGCTTACAAGGCGGCCTGCGTCCAGGCGTCTCCCGCCCTCATCGAGCCCATCTATCGGTACGACATCCTGGTGCCCAACGACAACGTGGGCGACATCATCGGCGATCTCAACCGTCGCCGGGGCCGGATGCTGGGCATGAACCCCGTGGACGGCGGCCTCACCGAGGTGGTGGCCGAAGCGCCTCTCGCGGAGATGACCAAGTACGCCACCGACCTGCTGGCCATGACCCAGGCCCGCGGCTCCTTCAAGAGCGAGTTCGTCCGCTACGAGGACGTGCCGGGCGACAAGGCCGACGAATAATCCGAGACCTGACAGGAGGGAGAAAACTCCCTCCTTTTTTTTGTTTTCCTCCATTCTGTGTTTGCTTTTTCCGCGGCGGACAGGTATACTGTTGATAGCACCTTTCTTTTTCTCGCTTTCCCAGACAAATACATCACGGAGGAACGCCCCCCATGAACAAGATGCAATGGAAGCTGGAGTTCTATGATCGCTTCTGCCGCCATGAGGCGGAGCTCACGCAGCTCTACCGGGAGCTGTACCACAACGACATGGCCGCCTTCGACCGATTCGCGGACATGCTCTACGACGCCTACACGGCTCGCCCCGAAGCCTTGAAGCTCATGGACCGGGCCAGGGAAGCCCATGGGGACTGGTACAAGGGCCACGACCTGGTGGGCATGCTCATGTACGTGAACGCCTTTGCGGGGACGTTGCAGGGGGTCCGGGAGAAGCTCGGCTACATCGAGGACTGCGGCGTCAACTACCTGCATCTCATGCCCCTGCTGGAGAGCCCCAAGGGCCGCAGCGACGGGGGCTACGCCGTCAGCGACTTTCGGAAGGTCCAGCCAGAGCTGGGCACCATGGAGGACCTGTATGCCCTCGCCATGGACTGCCATGAGCGGGGCATCGCAGTGTGCCTGGACTTCGTCATGAACCACACCAGCGAGGACCACGAGTGGGCCAAACGGGCCAGGGCAGGGGAGAGGGACTATCAGGACCGGTACTTCTTCTACGAGGGCTGGGACATCCCCAACGCCTACGAGCAGACCGTGCCCCAGGTGTTCCCCACCACGGCCCCCGGCAACTTCACCTGGTGCGAGGAGGCCCACAAGGTGGTCATGACCACCTTCTACCCCTATCAGTGGGATCTGAACTACGCCAATCCCGCCGTGTTCCAGGACATGACGGACAACATGCTGAACCTGTGCAACCACGGGGTGGACGTGATCCGGCTGGACGCGGTGCCCTACATCTGGAAGGCTCTCGGGACCAACTGCCGGAACCTGCCCCAGGTCCACACCCTGGTGCGGATGATGCGGATGGTGTGCGAGATCGTCTGTCCCGGCACGCTTCTTCTCGGTGAAGTGGTCATGGAGCCCAGCAAGGTGGTGCCCTACTTCGGCACCGTGGACCGGCCCGAGTGCCACATGCTCTACAACGTGACCACCATGGCTACCCTCTGGCACACCGTGGCCACCGGGGACGTGCGGCTCCTCCAGCACCAGATGGGCCAGGTCTTCGCCCTGCCCAAGGCGTACACCTTTCTCAACTACCTCCGCTGCCACGACGACATCGGCTGGGGGTTGGACTACCCCTATCTCAGACAGTTCGGCCAGGAGGAGGTCCCCCACAAGCGGTTCTTGAACGACTACCTCACGGGCTATTTCCCCGGCAGCACGGCCCGGGGCGAGCTCTATAACGACGATCCCCGGCTCATGGACGCCCGGCTCTGCGGCACCACCGCCAGCCTCTGCGGCATCGAGACGGCCCGCCAGCGGGAGGACGACGCGGCCCTGGAGAAGGCGGTGCGCCTCGACGAGATGCTCCACGCCTTCATGTTCACCCTAAGCGGCGTGCCCGTCCTCTACAGCGGCGACGAGGTGGGCCGGGAGAACGACTACGGCTATCATCGGGACCCCTTCAAGAAGGAGGACAGCCGGTATCTCCACCGGGGCGACATGGACTGGGCCCTGGCGGATCAGCGCAAGGACGAGACCACCGTGGCGGGCCGGCTCTTCACCGCCCTGCAGCGGATGGAGGGGCTGCGGGCCCAGCACCCGGTCTTCGACGACGAGGCGGACACGTGGCTGCTGGACACGGGCAACGACGCCGTCATCGGCATCGGCCGGTACTACCGGGGGCAAAAGCTCCTGGCCGTCTTCAACTTCTCCCGGCAGGAGCAGACCGCCTGGCTCAAGGAGACGGAGG
>CACXNN010000202.1 GCA_902768995.1 uncultured Eubacteriales bacterium
TGCTCCTCGTAGAAGCGGATGTTCTTCTTGCTGATGCCCACCAGCTCCTCCACCTGTTGTATCTTCATGGCCGTTTCCGTCCTTTCACCTCTTGTATACAGCTTCCACCAGGGGGAAAGTCAAGTGTTTTTTTGCATTTTAGAGGAATTTTTTTAGAGCTTGCAGCTTTTCTTGAAAGAAAAGCTGCCCAAAAGAACTTTAAGAAGGGAAAGAGGCATGTGTACGTACCCTCTATCCCTTCTTAAGCTTTTCTTTTTCCGCCGCTTTTTCTTTTCACTGAAAAGAAAAAGCGGCAAAAGAAAATCTGTCCCTTACTTCCCCGAGATGGTGATGCCGTCGAAGGCCATGTAGGGCAGGGCCATCATGCCGTCCGCCACCTGCTCCGAGGAGATGTCCCGAAGACGGTTGAGCATGTCGGCCATGTTCCCGGCGATCATGGTCTCAGAGAGGGCCGGGCCGATCTTCCCGTTCTCGATGAGGAAGCTGTTCTTGGCCACGCCGGAGAAGTCGCCGTTGGAGGAGGGCTGGCCGCCGGAGAACCGGCCCACCAGGATGCCCTTGTCGATGGAGGCGATGATGTCCGCGATGGGCTTGTTGCCGGGGGCAATCACCACGTTGAAGCTGTCGTTTTTGCCCCGGGGCAGCTGCAGCTTGTTGGCGGCGTATAGCCCCAGGTAGAAGGCGTTGAGCTTCCCGTCCTTGATGATGTCGAAGTTCTCCGCCCGGAAGCCTTCGCCGGTGATCCGGCTGCCGCAGACGATCCGCTCATCGAGAGGCGCCAGGCTGATGGTGATGCGCTCGTCCGCCACCTTTTCCCCCAGCTTGTCCTTCCAGGGGCTGGTGCCGGAGAGGAGGCCGCCCTCGCCCGCAAAGTCGCTAAGGAGCGTGTAGAACAGGGACACCACGCAGCCGGGCATGAGGACCATGGTCCCCTCGAACTTGCCGTCCACCACCGTGGTCTCGATCTGCTTCTCCACGTTGGCGAGGTCCTCTTCGATGGAGCCCAGCTCCAGGAAGGGCTTGTCCAGGCTGTCGGCGATGACGCCGCTGCCGAAGAAGGAGGAGGCCTTGTCCCCGTCGTGACCGGAGAACATGAGCTGCACCTCGTAGCAGCCCTCATGGGCGGAGAAGAGCACGCCGTAGGAGTTGGCCTGGGCCCTATAGACCTCCTTGTGGGCCACGATCATCTGCTCCATGATGATCTTGGGGAACCGCTCCCGGACGCCGGCCATGAGCTCCTGGCAGCGGAAGAAGAGCTTGTCCGTGTCGGGCTTCGGCTCGCCCTGAACGAAGTCCTCGTTCTGGGAGACGGGCGCGAAGTCCCAGTTCTCGTCGGGCTGGGCGGAGGCCGCGGCCTCCAGGCACGCCCTGGCGGAGGCGGCGATGGTCTCCTCGTCGTACCGGTTCTGGGCCACGGTGCCCTTCTTTCCGCCCTGGATGGCGGTCATAGCGAGCTGCTTGTCGAACAGGGTGCGAAAGAGGCTGAACTCGCCTCCGTCCACGTTGAACTCATGGGTGATGGTGTAGGAAACGTTGGCCTGGGCCTTGTCGGCGCCGGCTGCCTGCAGGGCGCTCACCGCGCTCTGGGCCGTTTTCTTCAGAGATTCGATCATGGCTTTCTCCTCCTTATCGTCCGCCGATGTTCACCCGGCACTTGACCGCCGGTCCGCCCATGCCCACGGGCATGGGCTGCTTCTTGCCGCACATGCCGGAGCTGGCCCAGATCATCTCGTCCGACAGCATGTCCACGGTCTTGAGCATGTCGAAGGCCACGCCGGAGATGGTGGTGTCCAGCAGCGGCCGCCCCAGCTTCCCCTTCTTGATCTCGTAGCCGAAGGTGACGCCGAACATGAACTCGCCCGTGGTGTCCGCCTGGCCGTTGTTGGTGTCCAGCAGGTAGTAGCCGTCGTCGATGGAGGCGATCATATCCTCGAGCTTGGATTTGCCCGGCAGCACGGCGGTGTTCCGCATGCGGATCAGGGGCTCGTCGGAGAACAGGTACGCCCGGGCGTTGCCCGTGGGGACCATGTTGAAGGGCGTTGCCCGTGGGGACCATGTTGAATCGCTCGGCGCTCTCCCTATTGTTCATGTACCCCACCAGGATGCCGTCCTTGATGAGCACGGCGTCGGTGGCGGCGGTGCCCTCGTCGTCCACGTACACGGGAAGCGGCGTGGGCTGGCCGAAGGCGGTGTGGGCGAAGTCCACCAGGTTCACGAGGTCGCTCCCCACCCGCTTGTTGAGGCAGGGCCCCGCCACGGACCCGCCGATGACCAGGTCCGCTTCCACCGTATGGCCCACGGCCTCATGGGCCAGCATGCCGGAGAGGATGCCGCCCAGGATCACGGTCTTGGTGCCGGCCTCGGGGTACACGCCGTCCTTGGCCTTCCGCTGGATGCGATCGTAGAGGCCGTCGATCTCGGCGAAGCAGTCCTCGGGCCTCGTATAGTTCCGATCGAAGGTGCCGCAGCCCCCGCCGATGACCTTGTAGAGCTCCACGGGCTTGCCGTCGGCGCCCATGGCGGTCATCATCACGTAGATGTAGCTCCGGGGGATGATGCTGTGGCCGTCGCAGCCGTTGCTGACGCACAGGAGCTTCTCCATGGAGTCGGCCATGACCACCACGGTCCGGCTGACCAGGTCCGGGTACTTCTGGACGATATAGCTGTCCAGGGCCTGTCCAAACTCGATATAGGTCCGCTGCTCCACGTCGGTGAGGTCGTAAGCCGTCAGGCTCCGGCTGGGGGCCATGGCCTTATGGGGGCCCTTGCCCTTGCCCGCATGCTTGGCGAGGAACGCCGCGTTCTCGCTGGCGGCCTGCAGCACGGCCTTCACGGTCTCGTCGGTGTACTCCGCCGTGGAGGAGAAGCCGTAGACGCCGTTCTCATAGACCCGGGCGGACACGCCGAACTGCTCCGTCCGCACGTTGCCCACCAGGGAGCCGTTGAGAAGCACCGCCCGGCGGTTTAAGTTCCGCTGGGCCCTGAGCTCCGTGTTGGCGCCCGAGGCAAACAGATACTTTTTGTTCGTCAAAAGATCCTGTATCATCTGCACACTCCTTTTTTCGTTGTCCCGTACATCATACCATACTTCTTTCGGTTGTGGAATCATCCAACGGTTGAGTTCACAAAAATTCCCCCGCAACCGGGGCGCACCCCCATCACTCTCCAGGCGTTGACACAGGTGTGCCCGTCGTGTATCATCTTACCCAACGAGGATAGAAGGAGGCGGGCATGGATATCATTCGATTGGAGCGGGCGGAGGGGCCTCTCTTTG
>CACXNN010000203.1 GCA_902768995.1 uncultured Eubacteriales bacterium
GCGGAGTGGGAGCTGTACGACCGGTACAAGCCCCTGGTCCGGGCCCGGGCCCGCACCTTCTTCCTGGTGGGCGCGGACAACGAGGACCTGGTCCAGGAGGGGATGCTGGGGCTATACAAGGCCGTCTGCGAGTACGACGGCGCCAAGAACGCCGCCTTTCGGAGCTTTGCGGAGCTGTGCATCACCCGTCAGATTTTGACCGCCATCAAGGGCGCCACCCGCAAGAAGCACCAGCCGCTCAACACCTACGTATCGCTGAACCAGCCGGTCTACGAGCCCGGGTCCACGGATCGGACGCTGATGGACGTGCTCTCGGGCATGGGCGTCAGCGATCCGGAGGAGATGCTCATCGGCCAGGAGAACATGGAGGCCATGGCCCGGGACATCCAGGAGAAACTGTCCCCCCTGGAGAAGCAGGTGCTGGGGCTGTATCTGAAGGGGCTCTCCTACCAGCAGATTGGGCAGCTGCTCCAAAAGCCCCCCAAATCCATCGACAACGCCATCCAACGGGTGAAGAAGAAGCTGGAGGAGCACGTGAGAACGGCATAAAAAGACGGGCGACCGTCTTTTTTTGTGCAACCATTTCCCCCTCTGCGGCGTCTTATAGATAAGGAGGGGATGCTATGGAAGCAGGGACCGTGGATATTTGGATCGATCACAGGAACAAGCTGATCTCCTGCGTCAACTGTACACCTACTGCCAGCCGCTGCTGGAGGACCGGTACCGGATGCAGTGACGGGGTTGCCAAGGGGCCCTTTCTTCGGTATAATGGGGCAGATCGCGGGAAGGGGGAAGCTATGACGGACCGTCGCAAAACTTGGCTGCGCCTGGCGCTCTGGGCGCTGGTGATCGCCTGGATGGCGGTCATCTTCTATTTCTCCGCCCAGGCGGCCGACGACTCCGAACGGACCTCGGGCCGGGTGGTCAGCTGGCTGATCGACCACTTCGACAGGAGCTTCTCGAGCCTGTCCCCGGAGGCGCAGCTGCTGCGGATGGAGGACTGGTCCTTCGCGGTGCGGAAGCTCGCCCACTTCGCCGTCTTCGCCGTGCTGGGGTTCCTGTGTTTCGCCGCCTTCTCGGTGGATCTGCCGCCCCGGCGGGCGTTCCCGGCGGCCCTTATCTTGGGCGGGGTCCGGGCGGTGCTGGACGAGGTCCAGCAAGCTTTCGTCCCCGGCCGTTCCTGCGAGCTGCGGGACATGGGTATCGACTTCGCCGGGGTGCTCCTGGGCGCCGCGTTCCTCTTGCTGATACTTCATTGGATACAACGAAAAAAGCTTAAGAAGTAATCTCCCATTATCTTCTTAAGCTTTTCTTTTTGCGCCGCTTTTTCTTTTCACTGAAAAGAAAAAGCGGCATAAATACGTATTCCTATTTCCTCTCGTTCACGTACCGGCACGCGGCCAAAGCGGCCACGGCGCCGTCGGCGCAGGCGGTGGTGAGCTGGCGGATGGCCTTCGACCGGCAGTCCCCGGCCACGTACACGCCGGGGGTCCGGGTGAGGCAGTCCTCGCCGGAGGCGAAGTAGCCGTAGCCGTTCAGCTCCGCCAGGTCCGCGAAGGGCCCGTTCTCGGGGATGAGGCCGATGGCGATGAACAGCCCCTCACAGGGGATGGTCCGCTCCGCGCCGGTGATCCGGTCCGCCACGGTGACGCCGGTGAGGCCCGCCGGTGAGGCCGTCGCCGTTCGCCTGGACGCCCACGATCTTACGGTTGGTTTCGATCGTCACGTTCCTGCGGCTCCGCAAAATCTTTTGCAGGGTCTCCTCGCCCGTGAGCTCGGGCAGGTCCTGGAGGATGATGACCTCCCGGCACTTCTCCGCCAGCAGGATCGCCTCCTGGAGCGCGGAGTTGCCACCGCCGGCCACGCAGACGGTTTGGCCGGAGAAAAAGTCGCCGTCGCACACGGCGCAGAAGGAGATGCCGTTGCCCACCAGCTCGTTCTCCCCGGGCAGGCCCAGCATCCGATGCTTCACGCCCGTGGCGATGGCCGTCCGCTTCCTCCACGGCCACGGCCTTCTCCAGCTCCACCTCGGCGCCCAGGGCCAGTATCTGCTCCAGGAGCTTGTCGGCGAACTCGTTGCCGCTCATTTGGATGGTGCCCGGGTAGTTCTCCACCTTGGGGGAGTAGGTGATCTGGCCGCCGAAGCCGTGCTTTTCCAGGACCAGCACGCTTTTGCCGTTCCGCAGGGCGTACAGCGCCGCGGTCATGCCCGCCGGGCCGCCGCCGATGACGATGATGTCGTACATGATGAATACCTCAAGTTTTGTTGTGTTCCTTTTTTCTCTTCGGTGAAGAGAAAAAAGGAACCGAAAAAAGAGAAGCTTAAGAAGGGATCAAAGGCTTCGCTGAAGCGATCTTTCCCTTCTTAAAGTTCTTTTGTTCAACTTTTCTTTCAAGAAAAGTTGAATGGCTTTCAATAGATTCCTCTATTACTTTTTCCCCATGAGCCAGCCCTTGATATCGCTGACGCCGCGGAAGGAGGTGAACCCGTCTCCCTCGATGAGCACCAGGGTGGGGGCCTGCTTCACGCCGTACTGGTTGACCAGCTCCTTGTTCTCGTTGGCGTTCAGCGGCGTGTAGGCGATGCCCGCCTTATCGAGGAGCGCCATGGCCAGCTTGCAGTTGGGGCAGGTGGGCGTCTTGAACAGCAGGATGCTGGCGCTGCCCGCCTTCACCTCTTCCTTCACCTCCGCCACGGGCTCGGCCTTGACTTCTTCGACCGGCGCGGTGAACACGGGCTTCTCCGCGGCTGCGCCCTCGGGCTTGGGGCCCACGTGGGTCAGCACGGACCGGCTGATGTTGTAGACCTTCCGATCCTTGAACTCCTGGGCTTTGCCGTCGTTCCAGTTCTGCACGGGCCGGTAGTAGCCGGTGATGCGGCTGTAGACCTCGGTCTTCTGGCCGCAGATGGGGCAGGTGAAGTGCTCGCCCGTGATGTAGCCGTGATCCTTGCACACCGAGTAGGTGGGGGACATGGTGTAGTAGGGGAGCTTGTAGTTCTCGGCGATCTTCCGGACCAGGTTGGCGGCCGCCTTCCAGTCGGGGAGCTTCTCGCCCAGGAACGCGTGGAACACGGTGCCGGAGGTGTACAGGGTCTGCAGATCGTCCTGGATGTCCAGGGCGGAGAACACGTCCTCCGTGTACCCAACGGGCAGGTGGGAGGAGTTGGTGTAGTAGGGGGTGCCGTTCTCGTTGGCGGTGATGATGTCGGGGAACTCCTCCTTGTCGTGCTTGGCGAAGCGATAGGTGGTGGATTCCGCCGGGGTGGCCTCCAGGTTGTAGAGGTCGCCGTACTTCTCCTGGTAGTCGGAGAGCCGCTCCCGCATATGGTTCAGCACGTCCTTGGCGAACTGCTGGGTCTCGGGATGGGTCAGGTCCTTCCTAAGCCACTTGGCGTTGAGGCCCACCTCGTTCATGCCGATGAGGCCGATGGTGGAGAAGTGGTTGTTGAACGTGCCCAGGTACCGCTTGGTGTAGGGGTACAGGCCCGCATCCAGGAGCTTGGTGATGACGGTCCGCTTGGTCTTGAGGCTCCGGGCGGCGATGTCCATCATACGATCCAGGCGGGCGTAGAAGTCCTTCTCGTCGCTGGCCAGGTACGCGAGCCGGGGCAGGTTGATGGTCACCACGCCCACGGAGCCGGTGCTTTCGCCGGAGCCGAAGAACCCGCCGGACTTCTTCCTGAGCTCACGCAGGTCGAGCCGCAGCCGGCAGCACATGGACCTGACGTCGCTGGGCTCCATGTCGGAGTTGATGTAGTTGGAGAAGTAGGGCGTGCCGTACTTGGCGGTCATCTCGAAGAGGAGCTTGTTGTTCTCGGTCTCGAGTCCCGGGTGATGGAGTAGGTGGGGATGGGGTACTGGAAGCCACGGCCGTTGGCGTCGCCCTCGATCATGACCTCGATGAACGCCTTGTTCACCATGTCCATTTCCTTCTTGCAGTCGCCGTAGGTGAAGTCCATCTCCTTGCCGCCCACGATGGCGGGCAGGTTTTCGAGATCCTTGGGCACGGTCCAGTCCAACGTGATGTTGGAGAAGGGCGCCTGGGTGCCCCAGCGGCTGGGCGTGTTCACGCCGTAGATAAAGCTCTGGACGCACTGCTTCACTTCCTTCTGGGAGAGGTTGTCCACCTTCACGAAGGGGGCGAGGTAGGTGTCGAAGCTGGAGAAAGCCTGGGCGCCGGCCCACTCGTTCTGCATGATGCCCAGGAAGTTGACCATCTGGTTGCAGAGGGTGGAGAGGTGGCTGGCCGGGGAGGAGGTGATCTTGCCGGGCACGCCGCCGAGGCCCTCCTGGATGAGCTGCTTCAAACTCCAGCCCGCGCAGTAGCCCGTGAGCATGGACAGGTCGTGGAGGTGGATGGCCGCGCTCCGGTGGGCTTCAGCTACCTCCTGATCGTAGATCTCAGTGAGCCAGTAGTTAGCGGTGATGGCGCCGGAGTTGGAGAGGATCAGGCCGCCCACAGAGTAGGTGACGGTGGAGTTCTCCTTCACCCGCCAGTCGGCGATCTTCAGATAGTTGTCCACCAGGTCCTTGTAGTTGAGGAGGGCGGAGTTCACGTTCCGGACCTTCTCCCGCTGCTTGCGGTACAGGATGTAGGCCTTGGCCACGTCCGCATAGCCGCTTTCAGACAGCACCTTTTCCACGCTGTCCTGGATGTCCTCCACGGCGATGCAGCCGTCCTGGATCTTGTTCTCGAAGTCCGCCGTCACATGGAGGGCCAACAGGTCGATCACGCTGGGATGATAGGCCTTGTTCAGGGCCACGAAGGCCTTGGTGATGGCGCCGGTGATCTTGCTGATGGTGAATTCGGTGATCTGTCCGTCACGCTTTTTGACTTGGTACATAGGTGTTTCTCCTGTTGTAAATTTCAAAATCTGATGGGGCGCAGCCCGATACAGCCGCAGCACCCGAGCATGGCTACTCTACCATATCTTGTGGTGCGGTGTCAATATCTTGTGTTGTTTGTTAACAAATCACACAATATCTTGTATTTATACGGCGCAGTATACAGAGGTGATCTGCAAAAAAGCCTGATTATAAGCCGCGAATGGATGTATAGGGTACGTATACCCTTGCCATAGATGCGTATTTTTCTAAATTTTCCCTCGTGGGGGCGTGCAGGCCCGCGAAGGGTACGGAATCCCGGTCGGTGAAGGGCTGCAAAAAGTAGGCCTTCGCCCCGGCGATCCACCGGCCCATGGCCTCGAAATCCGCCGCCTTGTGGAGCTCGTCCACCACCGTGGTGCGGAACTCGTAGGGGATGGAGCTATCCATGAGGAGCTTCACGCTCCGGCGGATGGGGGCAAGGTCCAGGCTGTCGAGGCCCACGGTCAGGGCGTACTTCTCGGGGCTGTTCTTCAGGTCCATAGCCACATAGTCCACCAGCCCCTCCTGAAGGAGCGCCGCCAGGGCGTCCGGGTGGTTGCCGTTGGTGTCCACCTTCACCCCGAAGCCCAGCTCACGGATGGCGCGGAGGAGCTCCGGCAGGTCCTT
>CACXNN010000204.1 GCA_902768995.1 uncultured Eubacteriales bacterium
GGGCCGGGTCTTCGACGGCATGGGCAAGCCCAAGGACGGCGGCCCCGCCCTGATCCCGGAGAAGCATCTCAACATCAACGGCAACCCCATGAACCCCGCCGCCCGGGACTACCCCTCCGAGTTCATCCAGACCGGCGTGTCCGCCATCGACGGCCTCAACACCCTGGTCCGTGGCCAGAAGCTCCCGGTGTTCTCCGGCAGCGGCCTGCCCCACGCCCAGCTGGCGGCCCAGATCGCCCGGCAGGCCAAGGTGCTCGGCTCCGATGAAAAGTTCGCCGTGGTCTTCGCCGCCGTGGGCATCACCTTCGAGGAAGCGGACTTCTTCATCAGCGACTTTAGGAAGACCGGCGCCATCGAGCGGACCGTCACGTTCATCAACCTGGCGAACGACCCGGCCATCGAGCGTATCGCCACCCCCCGTATGGCCATTACCGCGGCGGAATACCTGGCCTACGATCTCGGCATGCACGTGCTGGTCATCATCACCGACATCACCAACTACGCGGAGGCCCTGCGTGAGATCTCCGCGGCCCGCAAGGAGGTGCCGGGACGGCGCGGCTATCCGGGCTACATGTACACCGACCTTGCCACCATGTACGAGCGGGCCGGCCGTATCCGGGACAACAAGGGCTCCATCACCATGATCCCCATCCTGTCCATGCCTGAGGACGACGTGACCCACCCCCACCGAGGGCCAGATCATCCTCTCCCGCGACCTGTACCGCAAGGGTCTGACCCCGCCCATCAACGTGCTCCCGTCCCTGTCCCGTCTGAAGGACAAGGGCATCGGCAAGGGCAAGACCAGGGAGGACCACGCGGACACCATGAACCAGCTGTTCTCCGCCTACTCCCGCGGCAAGGACGCCAAGGAGCTGGCGGTGATCCTGGGCGACGCGGCCCTGTCCGACACCGACAAGCTCTACGCCAAGTTCGCCGACGCCTTCGAGGCGGAGTACATCTCCCAGGGCTACTACACCAACCGGACCATCCAGGAGACGCTGGATCTGGGCTGGAAGCTGCTGGGGATCCTGCCTCGGACGGAGCTCAAGCGTATTCGGGACGAATATCTCGACAAGTACTACCATCCCGCAGAGTAAGGGAGGACGCCTATGGCGGCTATTCAGTATAAACCCACCCGCATGGAGCTGTCCAACCTGAAGAAACGGTTGAAGACGGCGGTGCGGGGCCATAAGATGATGAAGGACAAGCGGGACGAGCTGGTCCGCCGCTTCATCGTGCTGGCTCGGAAGAACAAGGAGCTGAGGGAGCAGACCGAGGCGAAGATGGCCGTGGCCATGCAGAACTTCGTCCTCGCGAAGGCCACCATGTCCAACAACGAGATCGAGGAGGCCCTCCTCTATCCCGCCCGGGGCATCCAGGTGGACGCGGAGAAGCAGAACATCCTGTCCATCCCCGTGCCCAAGTTCTCCATGAGCACCTCGGAGGAGATCGTGTACCCCTACGGCTTCTCCTCCACCAGCTCCGATCTGGACGGCGCGGTCCAGGCCATCGCCGAGGCCCTGCCCCTGATGCTGGAGCTTGCGGAGGTGGAGAAGAGCACGGCACGCCTGGCCGACGAGATCGAGAAGACCCGTCGCCGGGTCAACGCCCTCGAATACGTCATGATCCCCCAGTACACCGAGGCCATCCGCACCATCCAGATGAAGCTGGACGAGAACGAGCGCGGGAATCTGTCCCGGCTCATGAAGACCAAGGAGATGCTGCAGTCCCAGGCCCAATGAACCTGACCGAACTGGTACAACAAGCGGGCTTTTCGGCAGGATATCTCCTGCCCGTGCCCCAATATGAGGAGTGGACGCGCCGCCGTGCAAGCGGCGCGTTTGCGCCGGAAGCGGACTGGATCGAGGGGGACCCGGCGGCCGCCTGGCCCTGGGCCAATGGTTTGCTGCTCCTCATATGGCCCTATGCGCCCTATGCTCCCGACGCGGGCCTCTCCGGCTACTATCCCGCCTCCCACCAGAGCTACCACGCCATGATGGGCCTGAAAAAGGCCCTGGAAGCTGTTGGCGTCCGGGCGGAGCGGGCGGCGGTGCCGGTGAAGAGCCTGCTGGTGGCGTGGGGGCTCGCCGCCTGTTTGGACAGCGACATGCTCTATATGCCGGGCATCGGCACCCGGTTCGTGATCCAGGCCTTGATGGTGGCCCTGCCGGAGGATGAGCTGACCTTCACGCCCAAACAGGCCCCCTTCCAGGCCTGCATCCACTGCAAGCGCTGCCAAAGGGCCTGCCCCGGCGGCGCCATCTCGCCCCAGGGCTACGACTGGCGCAAGTGCCTCCGGGCCTACGAGGACGGGCCCCAGATGCCAGCCTGGGTCATGGAGAGGATGACCTGCCTTTTGGGCTGCGAGGTGTGCCAGGACGTTTGCCCCCTCAACCACTTTATCCAGCCCCGGCCCGTGACCGAGGAAGAAAAGGCCGCCTTCGACCTGGGCAGGCTCATCGCCGGGGACATCAAACCAGCCCTGGCCCTCATCGGCAAAAACATGAAGAAGGGGGGCAAGCTCACCGCCCAGGCGGCGGTGCTGGCGGCCAACCAAAAC
>CACXNN010000205.1 GCA_902768995.1 uncultured Eubacteriales bacterium
GGTGTCCGCATCGGCGGTGGTGGCGTAGATGGTGACGGTGCCGCCTTCCTTCTTGGCCATCTCATAGAGCTCATCCATGGACATATGGTTCCAGTCGATACCGTCCTCGCCCACGGTGTCGATGGCCTCCACGCCGGTGACTACGCTGCCGGTTTCCGTCCCGGCGCTGTCCGACGATTTGTCGGAACCGCCGCAGGCCGCCAGCGCGGCCAGCATGCACAGCGTCATCAAAACAGCAATGATCTTCTTCATGGGATCTCCTTTCCGGGTGCTTGATCTATGGGGGCTGTCGTCAGTCCTCGACGCCCGCTTTGTGCTTGGTCTTGGCAAACTTGATGAGCCGCCCTGTTTCTTTATTATATACATTCATGCGGCCGGGGTGAAGTACCACGAACACATTTTGGTTCATGTCATATTCTACCAGGCCTGTACCAGGCCTGTCTGGATGGCCAGGAATTCCGTATCGCCCACGGTGAGGGTCACCAGCGTTTCGCTGCCGGCGGGCTGGTTGGCGTAGACTCGGGCGGGAACGGTGTTCTTGTGATGGGGATCCTCGGTGTAGATATCCACCATCTCGGGCCGGAGGCCCAGGACGCAGTCGAACTCCCGGTTCTCGGGGATCTCCTCGTCCAGCTTCATGAACTCCTTGGCGAAGACGTATTCGCCGAAGGCGCTCTTCACCTTGAGGCCGGTCCCGTCGTAGAACCCCTTGGCCTCGATGAAGTTGATGCGGGGGTTGCCGATGAAGTCCGCCGCCTGCAGGTCGATGGGATTGGTGTAGAGGCCCAGAGGCGTATCGATCTGGGAGATCTCGCCCTCCTTGAACAGGGCGATCTTGGTGGACATGGTCAGGGCTTCCACCTGGTCGTGGGTCACGTAGATGATGGTGGTGCCGGTCTCCTTGTGGAGGCGCTTGAGCTCCGCCCGCATGTCGATGCGCAGCCGGGCGTCCAGGTTGGACAGGGGTTCGTCCAGCAGCAGGAGCTTGGGGCTAGAGGCGATGGCCCGGGCGATGGCCACCCGCTGCTGCTGGCCTCCGGAGAGCTCGTTGGGATAGCGGCCCCGGTACTCCTCGATCCGCATGGTCCTGAGGGCCCGCATGACCGTCTCCTCGATCTCCTCCTTCTTCATTTTCTTGATCTTCAGGCCGAAGGCCACGTTTTCGAACACGGTCATATGGGGCCAGAGGGCGTAGCTCTGGAACACCAGGTTCAGCCCCCGCTTGCTGGGAGCCTCGTAGAAAGCCTTGTCCGCGTCGATGATCATCCGATCGTCGATGGTCATGGTGCCGTGCTGGGCTTTTTCCAAACCGGAGATGACCCGCAATGTGGTGGTCTTGCCGCAGCCGGAGGGCCCCAGCAGGGTCATAAAGTCCCCGTCCTCGATGGTCAGGTTCACATCCCGGAGGACGTGGTTCTCTCCGTAAAACTTATCGATGTGGCTCAACTGGATCTTGCTCATGGGTGAACTTCCTTTCTGTACTCAAGACTGGTCACATGCTCTTGGAGACGTTGCCGCCGAACTTGTCCGCGATCCGGTTGGTAACGAGGATGAATACGATGATGACGATGCAGATGGCGTCGGCCACCTGGGGCATGGCCTCTTTGGAATAGTCGAAGGCCAGGAAGGACAGGGTGTAGTTCTTCGGCGTCATCAAAATGGCGATCAGATCCAGCTCCTTGGCGATGCTGATGAAGGAGAGCAGGAAGCCGGACAAAAAGCCGTTCTTGGCCAGGGGGATCACGATGCTGCGAATGCGCCGCCAGAATCCCGCCCCGTTGATGGTGGCCGCCTCCTCCAGCTCCACGGAGATCTGCATCATATTGGAGGAGCCGGAACGGCTGGCGAAGGGGAAGTGCTTCACGATGGACACCAGCAATATCAGGGTGAACGTGCCGTACAGTGAGGGGATGAGGCCGCCCAGCCGGGGCTGGCTGAACATGGAGAAATAGATGGCGGAAAAGGCCACGCCGGGCATCAGATAGGGGATGAAGATCAACTGCTCCACCGCGTTGCCGTACCACTTGCCCCGGCCACGGGTGGTGATATATCCGAAAAACTGGCCAAAGACCGCCGTGATAAGGGAGGCGATCAGGGACAGCTTCACCGTGTTGCCCAGGGCCCTGCCGAACTCGGAGTTGCGGAACAGGCCGTTCTGGTTGAAGGAGGGATGGGGTGCGCTCTGCAGCTCGCCGATCCAGGCATACAGGGTCAGGTTGTCCGCGCCGTACCCTGCGCCGGGCATGATCTGGAAGGATTCCATGACCAGGAAGAACACCCGCCGATGGTGGCGTAGGATTTACGGGTGCCGATGAGCTTTTGGTTCACAACGATGGTGCCCGCCGCCAGCAGGATCATCAATATGGACATGGCGTAGCCCACCGCGTTGGGACCGTCGTTGATGAAGGCCTTCATCCTGGTGGCCAGCACGTAGAAGGGGGTGCCGTCCGGGTTGTTGCCGCCCAGGCGCGCGTTGCCGCCCAGGCGCGCCGCCACGCCGTAGGTGCCGATGGACTTAGAGATGGTCATGATGGTGGCCGACAGGATGGAGGGCAGGATCAGGGGCAGGGTGATGCTCTTCAGGATCTGGGCCTTGGAAGCGCCCTGGATCTCCCCCATCTCCTCCAGCTCCGAATTGATGGATCGGAGGGCGCCGGAGGCCATGATGTAGGAGAAGGCGTAGTAGTGCATGGTCATCACGATGATGATGGGCACGAAACCGGAGGCCAGGGCGTTGGGCACCGGGATACCCAGGCTGTACAGCACCCCGTAGCCGCCCATGCTGGGGTTGCGGAAGATGGTCATCCAGGACAGGGCCTTGCACCAGGAGGGGATCATGTAGGGGATCAGGATCAGGGCGGACAAAAGGCCCTTGCCGGGGATGTCCGTGCGACCGTGACGAAAGCACCGATGATCAAAGAGTTTCTGAGCGGCACCCACAAGATCGTTTTCGTGAGGGGGCTGGCCAGCAGGTACTTCCAATACCACAGGGTGTAATCGCCGATCTTAGCCCCAGGAATGGTTTTGCGCATGACCTCGGCCTTGGCCACCACGAAGGTGTTCTGCACCATGGCCAGCAGCGGAATCACAATCAGCGCGAACAGCATGATCAGCGTGATCAGGACGATCACGTTGAACGGATTTCCGATCAGGTTCCTGAATTGGTTCTTGAACCGCTCCCGACTCATCGGGGGACGGCTCCATCCTTTTCTTGCCATATTCACAACCTCCATGCAGGGTAGATTACAACGGTCGGTAACTCAGTTTAGGCGTTATTCAGTTCTTGTTTAAGAATGGTGTATACGTCGTAGATATCGGTAACCTGGTAGTCCGGCGCCACGTCGAACTGACCGATATCCTTTTGTTTGGTCAGGAAGGAGTTGATTTTGAACACGCGGCCGAAGCCCATGCGACGGGGCCCTACCACGTCCCGGGAAAGGGTGTCGCCCACGAAAGCGCACTCGGAGGGGTCTAAATTCGCCTGGGCGCAGGCGATGCGGAAGATGTTGGGATGAGGCTTGCGATAGCCCACGATGGAGGACAGGGTGATCTCGTCGAAATAATGGCGCACGCCGTACTTTTCCAGGGTAGAAAACACCTGGAAGAGGCTTCCGGTGTTGCTGACTACCGCCACGTGGAGACCCAGGTCCTCCTTGAGGCCCTTGAGCATCTCGGCGGCATGGACGCGGAGCTTACGATCATAGAACGTGGTTTCCCACATATGGGCGATCTCCTCGCTTATCTCCGCCAGCTTCTGCTTGTCTACAGGAATATCTTTGAAGCCCCAATTGCACCAGATTTCCTCGGGCTTCAGCTCGATGAGGGTACGCTCAGAATCCTTTTTATATGCCTGAATGCCGGCTCCCACGATGGACCAAAGAGGTTCCGCCGCATAGGGGACGTCGATGTGATGCTTCTGAAGAATATCATAGAGCGCATATGCCGTAGCCCTATCATTTTTCTCATCGGAATACAGATCTTCCAGCGTTCCGCCCATATCAAACATAACGGCTTTGATCATTCGTGCTCCTCCTGCTCTGCTTCTGCTGTCGTAAACGTTTGCGTTCCGTAGGTAAATTATACAACTCTCGCTTCGAGATTGTCAATAATAAATTGAAGTCATTTTGCCTTTTTTCGAGTAATGAGCTGGATTTTTCTGCAGTTTTTTTACCTATCATTCCCCTTCGATCTTCATCGTTCTCGTAAACCTTTGCGCTGTCAGATTCAAACGCAGGGATTGATCCTGAATCGGCAATGGCCACCAGAGCAGATCATGGAGCGGATGCGGCCTAAAGGCCACGAAAGCCTTCCTGACCATGGAACGATCTATGCTGGAATGTTCGGCACTCCGAAACAAAAGCGACCAGGATGCTTTTTTTACGCTCAATCCTTTGGCACGTTTACAGCGATGAACCTAATGGTACATCACCGGAGCATGGTCAAGGCGGCCTGTCTGACGGGTTGCCGTTTTTCCATACGAACGAT
>CACXNN010000206.1 GCA_902768995.1 uncultured Eubacteriales bacterium
TAGGCGCCCACCAGCTTGCTGAGCACGAAGGTGAGCACGAAATACAGCACGCCCACGATGATGAGGCTCTCGAAGGCCAGATAGGTCTGGCCCTTCACCGTCAGATAGGAGGTCATGAGATCCCCCACGAAGAAGGTGGACGCCAGGGACGTTTCCTTGATGATGGTGACGAACTCGTTGCCCAGGGCCGGCAAGATATTTTTCACCGCCTGGGGCAGAATCACCTTGGTCATGGTCTGGCCCTTGGAGAGGCCCAGGCTCCGGGCGGCCTCCGTCTGGCCTATGTCCACGGCCTGGATGCCGGAGCGGATGACCTCGGACACGTAGGCAGCGCTGTTGATCACCAGGGCCACGGCGATGCTGGCGAAGGTGCCGATCTCCAGGGCCGGCACCATCAGCGGCACGATAAAGTAGCCGATGTACAGCTGCAGCAGCAGGGGCGTGCCCCGGATCACTTCCACGAAGGCGGTGACGATGGCCCGCAATATCCCAAGCGGGGACATCTTCATGATCGCCAGCAGCGCGCCGATGATGGCTCCGAAGAAGACCGTGATGGCCGCCAGGGCCAGCGTGACGCTGACGCCTTTGATCAGGAACACGTCCCAGTATTTGGACATGATCTTGATGATATTTTGGATAACGGTGCTAAAGGTCATGCTTTACTCTCTTTCCGCAGGAAGGGGGCGCCCCCAGGGGCGCCCCGGAAGTGTCGCGATTTAGTCTCAGCTCACGGGCTTGCCGTCATCGTCATAGCTCACGTCCGCCGCGGTGGGGATGCCCGCAAGAGCCTTGGCGTCCTCGTACCAGCCGTCGTAGACCCCGGCAGCCATGGCCTTCGCGAGGACCTTGTTCACCTTCTCCAGCATCTCGGTGTTGCTCTTGTTCAGCAGGATCACGTTGTTCTCGTATTTGGGATCCACGTCGAAGTCGAAGCCCGTGAACGCCAGGTCGGGGTTGTTGGCGATGATGGCCTCGCCGTTGCCGTGAGCCACGGCCAGGGCGTCGATCTTCCCGGTCTGCAGGGCCAGCACGGCGTCGTCGATGCTCTTATAGACCACCAGCTCGGCCCCGGCGGGGATCAGTTCGTCCTTCACCAGCTGTTCCTGCAGGGACGAAGCCTGGGCGCCCACCTTCCAGCCGGAGAAGTCCGCCTGGGTCTTGCAGGTGTTCTCCTTGGCCTTCACGGTGATGACGGACTGCTGGGTCTCGTTGTCGCCGGCGATGTAGTAGTCGGAGAGCAGGAAGTTCTCCGCCCGATCCGGCTTCCAGGAGAAGCCGGAGATGGCCATGTCCACGGAGCCCAGCTGCACCGCCGTCATGCAGGCGTCGAAGCTCATGGGCTTGATCTCCAGCTCCATGCCCAGCTCGTCAGCCAGGAAGTTGGCCAGCGTCACGTCGAAGCCCACGTATTGCTCCTGTCCCGTCTTGCTGGTGTCCACGAACTCCATAGGCGCAAAGTCCGGCGACATGGCCACGGTCAGTTTCTTGTTCTCCGCCTTTTTGCAGCCCACAACGCTCAGCAGCAGCGCCGCTGCCAGCAATATGACGATCACTTTTTTCATGGTATGTTTCCTCCGTTTTTTCTTGTTGCTCCGTAGTATACTCGCATGTTTATGCTTTGTCAATGCAATTTTATAATTTTCTATCCAATTATTTGGTGTTTTTTGATTTTTATATGCAATCATTATTCATGCCGCGGAGCTTCCGGCCCCGTTTCGTCTCGCCGCGCCGCTCGGTTGACAGGGGCGCCCCAAAATGGTATATATAAAATGAATTGGAATGGTCATTTGACCGTTTGCAAGTTGCTCCAGAACTATTATGAAAAGGAAAGAGGTTTGTGAAATGAAGAAGCTGGATTTGACCCGCTACGGCATCACCGGCACCAAGGAGATCGAGCTGCTGTTCCACGACGAGATGGACCCCACCCTGACCGGCTACGAGAAGGGCCAGCTGTCCGAGCTGGACGCCGTCAACGTCATGACCGGCGTGTACACCGGCCGCTCCCCCAAGGATAAGTTCATCGTCATGGACGAGAACTCCAAGGACACCGTCTGGTGGACCACCGAGGGCTACAAAAACGACAACCATCCCGCCAGCGAGGAGACCTGGGCCGCGGTGAAGAAGATCGCCCAGGAGGAGCTCTCCAATAAGAAGCTGTACGTGGTGGACGCCTTCTGCGGCGCCAACCCCGACACCCGCATGTCCGTCCGCTTCATCATGGAGGTGGCCTGGCAGGCCCA
>CACXNN010000207.1 GCA_902768995.1 uncultured Eubacteriales bacterium
TGGGGCTGGCCCTCTGCAAGGCCATCGTGGAGAGCCACCGGGGCCGGATCGCCCTCACTGACAACACGCCCACAGGCTGCTGCTTCATCGTTTCCCTGCCCATGAAGGAGGTACAAGTGGATGAATAACCCCATGATCCTGGTCGTCGAGGATGACGCGCCCGTCCGCAACCTGATCGTCACCACCCTGAAGACCCACGAATATCGGTATCTCACCGCCAAAAACGGGGCCGAGGCCATCCTCATGGCCGCCTCCCATAACCCGGACGTGCTGTTCCTCGATTTGGGCCTTCCCGATATGGACGGCATCGACGTCATACGCCAGGTCAGGACCTGGTCCAACCTGCCCATCATCGTCATCAGCGCCCGCAGCGACGACGGGGACAAGATCGAAGCCCTGGACGCGGGGGCGGACGACTATCTCACCAAGCCCTTCTCCGTGGAGGAGCTGGGGACCGGTCCGTCTACACCAACGGGCGGCTTCGGATCGACTATTCCGCCGGCTGCGCGTATCTGGACGGCGAGGAGCTGAAGCTGACGCCCATGGAATACCGGATACTCTGCCTGCTGGCGAAGAACACGGGCAAGGTGCTGACCCACACCTTCATCACCCAGAACATCTACGGCCGGAACTGGGAGAACGACATCGCCTCCCTGCGGGTGTTCATGACCACCCTGCGCAAGAAGATAGAGCCCGATCCGGATTCCCCCAAATATATCCAGACCCACATCGGCATCGGCTATCGTATGTTGAAGATAGATTAGCTGTACTCTTTCCCGGCAGCAGCTTAATGAGCGCTCGTGCGTTTGCATCACCGGATGAACCAGAGCGATCCGCGAACCGACCGCACCTACACCAACGCCGAAACGAGACGTAAAACAAAACAGATGAGGAGACCGAAAACCGTGGGCAAAAGGGCCGAAAGGAGGGTCCAGCCCCAGGAGCCGGTCTCCTTTTTGATGGTCAGCAGGGTGGTGGAGCAGGGGAAGTGGAGGAGGCTGAAGACCATGAAGGCGAGGGCCGTCCACCGGGTCCACCCCGCCGCGAGGAGGGCCGGGCCCAGGGCGCCGGAGGCGGCGGCGGAGGGCAGGGCGCCCACGGCCCCGTAGCCCCGCACGGTCAGGGGGAGGACGATCTCGTTGGCCGGGAGGCCCAGCAAAAAGCCGGAGAGGATAGCCCCGTCCAGGCCGAAGGCCCGGCCCACCGGGTCCAGCAGGCGCACCAGCCGGGAGAGGAGGGAGGGGCCCTCCTGGGGCAGGCTCCCCAGCAGGTAGAGGATAAGGCCGCAGGGGGCCGCCACCGTCACCGCCCGAAGGAGGATGCGCAAAGTGCGATCGAGAAGGGATCGGACGATCACCTTCCCCACCTGGGGCCGACGGAAGGGGGGCAGCTCCAGGGTGTAGGCGGAGGGTTGGCCCTTAAGGATGGTCCGGGACAGCAGGAAGGAGAGGCCCAGGGTCATGGCCACCGAGAAGGCCATGAGGCCCACCATGAGCCCGGCCGACAGGAGCCCGCCGCCGAAGAACACGGTGCACAGGGTCAACAGCGCCGGGAACCGGCCGTTGCAGGGGGTAACGGCGTTGGTCAGGATGGCGATGAGCCGCTCCCGCCGGGAGTCGATGATCCGGCAGCCCGTGACGCCCACGGCGTTGCACCCGAAGCCCATGCACACGGTCAAAGCCTGCTTGCCGCAGGCGTGGCAGCAGGCGAAGCAGCGGTCCAGGTTGAAGGCCACCCGGGGCAGGTACCCCAGGTCCTCCAAAAGGGTGAACAGGGGGAAGAACAGGGCCATGGGCGGCAGCATCACCGCCACCACCGTAGCCGTGGTGCCGTAGACCCCGTCCATCAGGGCCCCGATCAGGAAGGCGGGGGCCCCCAGGTCCGTGAGCCCCCGGCGGAGCCACCCGCCCAGGGCGGAGAACCCCCGTTCCAGCAGGGCCGAGGGGTAGTTGGCCCCCTTCAGCGTCAGAAAGAACACCAGCCCAAGGAGGAGCAGCATGGCGGGGATGCCCAAAAGCCGCCCCGTCAGGAGCCGATCCGCCCGCCGCTGCCGGTCCCGGGCGGCCCCGTTTCCCTGCCGGACGGCCAGGGCGCACAGCTCCCCGGCCCGCCGGTGGCAGGCCTCCGCCCAGGTCTCCCCGGACCGGAGGGCCAAGGGCTCCAGCTTCGGCGCGGGCCCGTCCACCAAAGCCAAGGCCCCGCGCAGGGCCTCTCGGACCCCCTGGCCGCTGCGGGCCGCCGCGCCGACCACCGGCACGCCCAGGGCCTTAGAAAGGGCCGC
>CACXNN010000208.1 GCA_902768995.1 uncultured Eubacteriales bacterium
TCCTGGGGCACGGAGGAGGAGCCGTGGAGCACGATGGGGAAGCCGGGGAGGCGCTTCTCCACCTCGCGGAGGATGTCGAACCGGAGGGGCGGGGGCACCAGCTTGCCGTCGGCGTCCCGGGTGCACTGGGCGGCGGTGAACTTGTAGGCACCGTGGCTGGTGCCGATGGCGATGGCCAGGGAGTCCACGCCGGTGCGGGTGACGAAGTCCTCCACTTCCTCGGGACGGGTGTAAGAGGAATCCTCGGCGGACACGTTGACCTCGTCCTCGATGCCGGCCAGGGTGCCCAGCTCACCTTCCACCACCACGCCGTGGTCGTGGGCGTACTCCACCACCTTGCGGGTCAGGGCCACGTTCTCCTCATAGGGCTTGCTGGAGCCGTCGATCATGACGGAGGAGAAACCGCCGTCGATGCAGCTCTTGCAGAGCTCGAAGCTGTCGCCGTGATCGAGATGGACCGCGATGGGCAGGTCGAAACCGGCGGTCTGCTCCGCGTCCTGGATGGCGGCCTCGATGAGCTTCATCAGGTACACGTGCTTGGCGTAGGCCCGAGCGCCCTTGCTCACCTGGAGGATCAGGGGGGCGTGCTGCTCGATGGCGGCCTCGGTGATGCCCTGGATGATCTCCATGTTGTTCACGTTGAACGCGCCGATGGCGTAGCCGCCGTCATAGGCCTTCTTGAACATCTCTTTAGTGGTTACGATTGCCATACATCATTCTCCTTTATAGTTTTTTGCGTTTTTATCATTATATCAGCCATGACCGAAAAAAGCAACTGTAACAAAACTGCAAAAACTCCCGTCCGGGTTTGCTTTACGGCCGGGGAGCTGGTATACTTTCCCTATCAAGTGCTTGAGGAGGCTTCGGGCCATGTCAGAAAAAAAGATCTCTTTGATCGTACCGGTCTACTACGAGGAGGAGGTGCTGCCCATCGCCTATCCCCGGATGCGGGACGCCCTCCAACGGACAGGGCACGACTACGAGATCCTCTTCGTCAACGACGGCAGTCGGGACGGCACCATGCGGGAGCTGCGGAAGATCGCTGCCGAGGACAAGCGGGTGAAGGTGCTGTCCTTCTCCCGGAACTTCGGCCACCAGCTGGCGGTCACCGCGGGCATGGACGAAGCCACCGGCGACGCTTTGGTCATCATTGACGCGGATCTGCAGGACCCGCCGGAGCTGATCCCCGACATGGTGAAACTGTGGGAGCAGGGGGCGGACATCGTCTACGGCCAGCGGAAGAAGCGGAAGGGGGAGACCTTCTTTAAGAAGTTCACCGCCGCCTGCTACTATCGGCTGCTCACCAGCATGAGCGCCTACCCGATCCCTCTCGATACCGGCGACTTTCGGCTCATCGGCCGGAACGTGGCGGACGTGTTCTTGAAGATGCGGGAGCACGGCCGGTTTTTGCGGGGCATGTCCGCCTGGATGGGCTTTGAAGCCGTGCCCCTTGAATACGTCCGGCAGGAACGGGCGGCGGGGAAGACCAAGTACACCCTGAAGAAGATGCTGAAGCTCGCCCTGGACGGGATCACCGGCTTCTCCACCAAGCCTTTGACCATGCCGCTGTACCTGGGCGGGGCGGTGATGGGCCTGTCCCTCCTGGGCTGTATCGCGGTACTCGTCTGTGCCCTGACCGTAGGCGCGGCGGCCTGGCTCTGGGCCCTGTGCGGCGTCTGCCTGCTCCTCGGCGCGGTGCTCTTCTTCCTGGGCGTCCAGGGCGCCTACATCGGCCGCATCTTCGAGGAATCCAAGGCGAGGCCGCTCTACATCGTGGCGGAGAAGATCAATCTGTGATTCGTTGAAAATATTATATCTTTTGTTGCAATCAATGGATTCGGCCGCATCGGTCGTCTTGCTTTCCGTCAGATGTTCGGCGCGAAGGGCTACAAGATCGTAGCTATCAACGATCTCACCAGCCCCGCCATGCTCGCTCACCTGCTCAAATACGACACCGCCCAGAAGGGCTATTGCGGCGTGATCGGCGAGAACAAGCACACCGTCACTTCCAAGGAGCCCGTCTTCGAAGAGGACGGCAAGACCGTGAAGGTCCCCGGCTCCATCACCGTGGACGGCAAGGAGATCACCATCTACGCTGAGCCCAAGGCCCAGAACCTGCCCTGGGGCAAGCTGAAGGTGGACGTGGTGCTGGAGTGCACCGGCTTCTACACCAGCAAGGCCAAGGCCCAGGCTCATATCGACGCCGGCGCCAAGAAGGTCGTCATCTCCGCCCCCGCGGGCAACGACCTGCCCACCGTGGTGTTCAATGTGAACAACAACATCCTCACCAAGGAGGACAAGATCATCTCCGCCGCCAGCTGCACCACCAACTGCCTGGCGCCCATGACCAAGGCCCTCAACGACAACTTCCCCATCGTGTCCGGCATCATGACCACCGTCCACGCCTACACCGGCGACCAGATGATCCTGGACGGCCCCCACAAGAAGGGCGACCTGCAGCGTGCCCGGGCCGGCGCGGCCAACATCGTGCCCAACAGCACCGGCGCCGCCAAGGCCATCGGCCTGGTCATCCCCGAGCTCAACGGGAAGCTGATCGGCTCCGCCCAGCGCGTCCCCGTGGCCACCGGCTCCACCACCATCCTGGTGGCGGTCGTCAAGGGCAAGGACGTGACCAAGGAAGCGGTCAACGCCGCCATGAAGGCCCAGGAGAGCGAGTCCTTCGGCTACACCACCGAGAAGCTGGTCTCCTCCGACATCATCGGCATGACCTACGGCTCCCTGTTCGACGCCAACCAGACCATGGTCCAGAAGATCGACGAGGACACCTATCAGGTCCAGGTCGTGTCCTGGTACGACAACGAGAACAGCTACACCAGCCAGATGGTCCGCACCATCAAGTACTTCGCGGAGCTGTAATC
>CACXNN010000209.1 GCA_902768995.1 uncultured Eubacteriales bacterium
CTGCTCCGGCTGGGCGGTGACGGTGACGCTGGCCACGCTGGCGCTGGCACTGGCTGCGGGCAGGACGGCCTCACCGTCTGTAGCTTCCTTGCCGGCACACCAGTGGTTCACATAGCCGAGGTACGCCAGGAAGATCACCAGGATGGGCGTGAACACGGAGATGGAGATCCAGGCGTACACGGACAGGGACATGCGCCATCCCGGCGTCTTCGACTCCTTGGATTCCCTGTCCCGGGCGAAGGTGCCGTTGGGATGGGACAGGGACCGGATGAGGTCGGAGCGCATGAGCTTGGCGCTGGAATACCGCATCTTCGGGTCCTTTTCAATGGCTCGGAGCACGATGTCGTTGAGGGCGGGGGGGACGGCAGGGTTCAGCTCCCGGGGCGGGGTAGGCGTCTCCGAAAGGTGCATGAGCGCCGTGGCCACCGTGGTGTCGCCGATGAAGGGGACGGTGCCGGTGAGCATCTCGTAGAGGGAGATGCCGGTGGAGTAGATATCGCTTTCCTCCGTCACGGGCAGGCCCTTGGCCTGCTCCGGGGAGATGTAGTGTACGGACCCGACCACGTTCTTGCCGGAGAAGGTCACGGTGCTGGCGGTGACCTCCCGGGCGATACCGAAGTCGGCCAGCTTGGCCTTGCCCCGGTTGGTGACGATCACGTTCTGGGGCTTTACGTCCCGATGGATGATCCCGTGGGCGTGGGCATAGGAAAGGGCGTCCAGGATCTGGCTGCAGATGCCGATGGCCTGCTGCACGGACAGATGGCCCCCGGGGCTCTCCTGAATGAGATCCTTCAGGGTCTTGCCCTCCACGTACTCCAGGACGATGTAGGGCACGCCGTTGTCGTCCCCCACGCCATAGGCGCGGACGATGTTCTCATGGGACAGGGCCAGGCTCGCCTTGGCTTCCCGCTCGAAGCGGCGCAGGAACTCCCGATCGTTCAGGTATTCCTCCTTCAGCATCTTCACGGCCACGACCTTGCGGGAGGACATGTTGATGGCCCGATAGACGTGGGCCATGCCGCCGCTGCCCACCTCGCGGATGACGCGATACTTGCCGTCGATGATATCCGGCGTCACAGCTCCACACCCCCTTCGTTGCGGACCAGGACCAGGGAGATGTTGTCGGCGCTGCCCTTATCGTAGGCGGCCTGCACCATCGTGCGGCAGAGGGCGTCGAGATCCGGCTCCTGCTTCACGAGAGCGAGCATATCCTCTTCCCGAAGCACGTCGCAGAGACCGTCGGAGCACAGGATCACCAGGTCCTTGGGGTTCCAGCGGGTATAGAACACATCCGGCTCGAAGGAGGATTCGGTGCCGATGCAGCGAGTGATCACGTTCTTGCGGGGTGTTGGCGGTGATGAAATGATCGTGATAGAAGATGGCGGCCACCAGCGTGGCGCCCATGCCGGACAGCTTGTGGTCCTCCTCGGCGGCGGAGATCACCTGGGCGTTGGCGTTGAAGAAGGCGTCCACCAGCACGTTTTGCGGCGCGTCGACCAGCTCCCTGGTCCACATGTCCAGGGCCTCGATGGAGATGCGGCTGGCCACCTCGCCCGCCGCGTGACCGCCCATGCCGTCGGAAACGGCGGCGATCAGGGGATAGCGGGGATCGAAGCGGGTGAACACCACGTCCTCGTTGTTGGGGCGGCGGCCCTTCTCGGAAAGGCTACTGTATCTCATGGATCACCCTCCTTCTCAGCTGTCCGCAGGCGCCGTCGATATCGGCGCCCATCTCTCGCCGCACGGTGGCGGAGATATGCTCCTTCTCCAGCCATCCGGCAAACTCCTCCGCGTGGGCTCGGGTAACGCCCATCAGCGACCGCTCCTTCACGCTGTTCAGGGGGATCAGATTCACGTGGCAGAGCATGCCCCGCAGGAGCTTCGCCAGGGCTGCGGCGTCCTGCCTCGAATCGTTGACGCCCTCCACCAGGGCGTATTCGAACACCACCCGCCGGCCCGTCTTCTCTGCGTAGGCCCTGGCCGCCTCGATCAAGTCTGCGATGGGGTACACGTTGGCGATGGGCATCATGGTCTTCCTGACCTCGTCGGAATGGGCGTGGAGGGAGATGGACAAGGTCACGTGAGGCGCGTCCTCCATGAACCGGTAGATCTTGGGCACCAGCCCGCAGGTGGACAGGGAGATGTTCCGGGGGCTGATGTTCAGCTCTTCCGGGCTGGTCACCCGCTGTAAAAAGGTCACCACGTTGTCGTAGTTGTCCAGGGGTTCGCCGCTGCCCATGAGCACGATGTTGGTCACGGACCTGCTCCAGCCCTCCCGGGGCGGCTCGTCCTGCTCCATGAGCTTGAGAAAGCTCAGCATCTCACCGGGGCGCAGGTCCCGCACGCAGCCCTCCAACGTGGAGGCGCAGAACTTGCAGCCCATGCGGCAGCCCACCTGAGTGGAGATGCAGGCGGTGTTCCCATAGGAGTAGTGCATCAGCACCCCCTCCACCAGGTTCCCGTCCTCCAGCAAAAACAGATACTTGACCGTGCCGTCCTTGGGGGAGACGAGCTTGCGCTCGATGACGCTGCCGCCATAGGGCAGGGCGGCCAGCTTCTCCCGCAGGGCCTTGGGCAGGTTGGTCATCTCCTCCGGCCGAGCGCCCTTATTGAGCCACGCCATCACCTGATCGGTGCGAAAGCGCGGCTGGCCCCATTCCGCCATGAGGGCGGCGATGCCGGTTTTGCTGAAGTCCGTCAAATACATCTCTTCATCCTTGCCATATAGAATCCGCCGGTCCCGTCCCGCTGGGGCAGGAGCTGGCGTTGTTCTTCCAAAGCATACTCCCCGTGGGCCTTCAAGAAGGCCTCCACCTGCTGCTCGTTCTCCCGCAGGGAGATGGTGCAGGTGCTGTAGCACAGGGCCCCGCCGGGATGAACCAGCCGGGCGCAGCTTTCAAGCAGCGCCGCCTGGGTCCGGCACAGGGCGTCTATATCCTGCGCCTCCCGGTGCAAGGCTACGTCCGGCTTCTCCCGTATGAGCCCCAGGCCGGAGCAGGGCACGTCCAAAAGCACCGCGTCATAGCCAGGGGCCCCGTCCTGGGGGGCTTGGGAAGCGTCCCGCGC
>CACXNN010000210.1 GCA_902768995.1 uncultured Eubacteriales bacterium
GTACCCGTTGTACTTGGGCGGGTTGTGGCTGGCGGTGATGACCACGCCCGCGCTGCACTTAAGGTGCAGCACCGTGAAGGACAGCTGGGGCACGGCGTGCAGGGTGCTGTACAGGTACACGTGGATGCCGTGGCCCGCCAGCACGCAGGCGGTCTCCCGGGCGAACACGTCGGAGAAGTTTCTCGAATCGTAGGCGATGGCCACGGTGGCCCCCTGGGGGAACCGGTCCTTCAGGTGCCGGGCCAGGCCCTCGGTGGCCTTGCGGACGTTGTACACGTTCATCCGGTTGTCGCCGGCGCCCAGCACGCCCCGGAGGCCCGCCGTGCCGAAGGACAGCTCCTGATAGAACCGATCCTCGATCTCCACCGGGTCCCCCGCGATGGCGCGCAGCTCCGCCTTGGTGCCCTCGTCCACGTCGGGACTCATAAGCCAATACTCATACCGTTCCTGTGCGTTCATAGGTCCTCCTTCAAAATGTGGTGTATAGTGAGTTCTCGGGTGCTTGTAAAGGTCTTGCCGCCGATGGTCAGGCGCTTCGACAGCAGCAGCTGCCGCTTCTGCCTGTAGCGCCGGTTGGCCTCCCGGTCGCCGTACTTGTCGTCCCCCAGCACGGGGCAGCCCAGGGCCGCCATCTGGACCCGGATCTGGTGGGTCCGGCCGGTGACGAGCTGGATCTCCGCCTTGGAGAGCCCGCCCCGGGCCTCCACGATCCGGTAGGAGAGCTCCATTTTGAGGGCCCCGGGGGTGCCCTCAGGCACCAGGCGCATAAAGGCTTTGGCCTGGTCCTTGAGCCCGTAGTGGACCAGCGTCCCCTCCCGCTTTTCCGGCGCGCCCACCAGGATAGCCTCGTAGACCTTCCCCGTGTCGTGGCGGGCGAAGGCGTCCAGGAGCGCTTCCTCGGCGGCCTCGGTTTTCGCGAGGGCCACCAGCCCCACGGTGTTGGCGTCCAGCCGGTGGACCGGATAGAGGGGCGAGCTGACGGCGGAGAGCTCGCTAAGGAGGTCCGTCTCCACCTCCACCCCGGCGTTCTTGTCCACCACCAGCATGTCCTGGTCCTCATAGACGGCGCTGGCGGCCCGGAAGACGGGCAGGTACTTCACCGCCGTGGGGAACTCGCCGAAGGGGGGCAGGGCGTAGAAGGTCATCTCCTCCTTCAGCGTGGGGTGGGCGATGGTCAGGGCGTAGGCCCACAGCCGTATCTGCTCCCCCACCGTGGCATTGGGGTTGTACCGCTGGTCCCCGTGGATGGGGAAGCCCGCGTGGGAGAGCTGGACCCGGATCTGATGGGGCCGGCCGGTCTGCAGATCCACGTCCAGAAGGGACAGGCCCTTATCCCGCACCAGGGTCCGAAAGCTCAGCTTCGCCTGCTTCGCCCCGGGGGTCCCGACCGCTACCACGGCGGTGGTGTTGGTCGATTCGTTCTTCAGCAAAAAGTCGGTCAAGCGCCCCTCGGCGGGGGCGGCGCCCTCCACGATGGCGGCGTACCGCTTCCGGGCCCGGTGGGCGGAAAACTGCTCCGTGAGCCGGGCGGCGGCCTTGCTGGTCCGGGCAAAGACCATCACGCCCCCCACGGGCCGATCCAGCCGGTGGACCAGGCCCAAATAGACCTCCCCGGGCTTCTGATACTTCTCCTTGATATACCCCTTGCAGGCGGTGAGCAGGTCCTCGTCCCCGGAGGCGTCGGCCTGGACGGGCACGTTGGCGGGCTTTTCCACCACCAGCAGGTGGTTGTCCTCATACAAAACGCGGATATCCATAGCCCACCTCCTGGGCCTCCGCGTGCCCCTGGGGCAGGGCCACGGTGAGCACGTTCTTCAGCACGCTGGGGGCGAGGCCCGTGGTGTAGCTGTTGATGAGGAAGAAGCAGGGGTCCTCGGACAGGAGCTTGGCGCACTCGCTGACCAGCTCGTAGAGCCCCGTCTCGATCTTCCACATCTCGCCCCCGGGCCCCCGGCCGTAGCTGGGGGGGTCCATGAGGATGCCCTCGTACCGGTTGCCCCGGCGCTGCTCCCGGCGGACGAACTTCAAGCAGTCGTCCACCATGTAGCGGATGGGGGCGTCAGAAAGGCCCGAGGCCGCGGCGTTGTCCTTGGCCCAGGCCACCATGCCCTTGGCCGCGTCCACATGGACCACCTGGGCGCCCGCCTTGGCGCAGGCGCAGGTGGCGCCGCCGGTGTAGGCGAACAGGTTCAGGACCCGGGGGGCTTCGCTGTGGCCCTTCCGCCAGGCCTGGAGCCGGTCGGCCATAAAGTCCCAGTTCACCGCCTGCTCCGGGAACAGGCCCGTGTGCTTGAAGCCCGTGGGCCGGACGATGAAGGTGAGGCCCCTGTAGCGGATGGTCCAGCTCTCCGGGAGCTCCCGCTGGAACTCCCAGTGGCCGCCGCCGGATTGGGACCGGTAGTACACCGCGTCCGCCTTGTGCTCGCCCATGGGCCACACGGCCTGGGGGTCGGGCCGAAGCAGCACGAAGCTGCCCCAGCGCTCCAGCTTGTCGCCGTTGCCCGCGTCCAGTATCTCGAAATCCTGCCAACCGTCGGCTAAATACATCTTCGACCGCCTTTTCACCCAATATATAGATAGTATACCATAACTTTTTCCCGGTGGGAATAGGGATTCGGGGCGGGGAAAAAATAAGCTTGACAGACGGGGGATGGGGGAGTAATATAATATATAATTTCAGGAAAGGGAGCACGGTCATGGGCAAGCGCAATGCACGGTCCTTCTGGTTTAGCGGCTGGTGGTTTAGCCGCCGTTTTGCGTTGCCCGGGATTGGATCGTGAGCCGCTAAAGAAAGCGCAAGCCTCGTCCAACTGGGCGAGGCTATTTTTTATAGGAAGGAGAAAACCCATGGAAATCCCCTACAAAATTTATCTCTCTGAGTCCGAGATGCCCCGGTACTGGTACAACGTCCGGGCGGACATGCAAACCAAGCCCGCGCCCCTCTTGAACCCCGGCACCGGTCAGCCCATGACGGCAGAGGAGCTCTCCGGCGTGTTCTGCGAGGAGCTGGTGAAGCAGGAGCTGGACAACGACACCCGGTTCTACCCCATCCCCGAGGACATTTTGAGCTTCTACCGCATGTACCGGCCCTCGCCTCTCGTG
>CACXNN010000211.1 GCA_902768995.1 uncultured Eubacteriales bacterium
GACACGGTCCACTTCTCCTTCACCGGCAAGGTGGCCCACGTGTTCAGCAAAGAGACCGACAGGAACCTGGAATTCTGATCTTTTTCACGCCTTCCTCCTAAGGCATACGACAAAACCGGCCGGAGCCATTTCCCGGCCGGTTTTGTATTGGAAGTCCGTTATCTCGTCGCGTGCTTCTTCAAGGTCTCCAGGAGCCACAGGCCGGTGTCGGTGTAATCCTCCTGGACGAAGCCGTTGTATTTGGGCACGGTGAACCGGATGGTGGAGCAGGCCTCGGCCGCCTTGGCGAAGGCCCACATGCAGTAGGAGATGTTCTCCTGCTCCAGCAGCTCGATCCATTGATCCGCCCCCTCCAGATCCCGGGGCAGGCCCCCGCTGGCCGCCGTGACGCCGAACTCGCTGACGAAGATGGGCAGCCCCTGCTGGCTCAGTTTCTCGGTCATGTCCCGATAGTCCTGGCCGTGGGTGGCGGAATAGAAGTGGAGGGTGTACAGGATGTTATCGAAGGCCAGGGGGTCCGCCGCCACAGAATACAGGTCCTTGGACCAGTCCGGGTTGCCCACGATAATGACGGAATCGGGGGCCTTCTCCCGGATGATAGGGATGATCTGTTCAGCGTACCCCTTCACCGCGGGCCAGTCCACGCCGTTGGGCTCGTTGCAGATCTCGTAGAGCACGTTGTCGTAGCCGCTGTACTGCTCCGCCATCTGGGCGAAGAAAGCCTTGGCGTCCTCCAGATAGGTGTTGGGGTCCCCGTCGCTCAGGATGTGCCAGTCGATGAGCACGTACATGTCGTTAGCCCGGGCCAGTTCCACGCCCTTTTCGATATCCTGCCGGTGCCGGTCCTTGTCGCCCTTGGTGCAGTAGCCGACGATGCCCACCCCGTAGGTGTACATGGCGAGGCGCACCAGGTTGACGCCGTCGTCCCGGGCCAGCTCCTCGAACAGCTGCTCGTTGAGGAAGGATTCAGAGGTGATGAGACCGTTGAAGCTGACGCCCCGGAGCATGACGGGCTTCCCCTCCCGATCGGAGAGCTTGCCCCCCGCCACCTGCAGCCGTCCGCTGTTGGAGGGTCGGGCCCGGCCGTCGTCGCACACGTGGATGCCGGCATCCTCCTCGGCGCTTTGTTCGGGAGTCTTGGCACACCCCGCCAGCATGGCCGCCAGCAGCACCGCCGCCAGCAAAAGAGACAGTATCCTTTTCATATGCACCCCGCGATTTTTCTCTCGTCAGTCGATCGACTCTGATAGGATCATTATACGGCAAAATGCGCGAAGAATAAAGGGTTTTTCGGCAAATCCTCGTCAAGCTCGCCGAACGACCGGGATAAAACTGAAAAAGGACGGCATAGCCGTCCTTTTTCAAATGCGTGCACCCCGTTCTCGACAGGTCGCTACCGTCTTACCGGTTGCCGGTGGCTCCTCGCAGGAGACCTCGCGGCACACGGAAGGGTCCGCTTAGTGCTGCTTCCGTCAGGATCTGACACGGTTCACAGGCTTCCGTTGCACGAGTCCCACGATTCAACGCTCCGTTCGCGCGGCAGGCACCACAGCGCCGAGCCTCAAACGGGGGATGAAACCCCGCTATAGCGGATTGCGGGTTCAGGGCACCGCTACCTCCCCGTCTGGCACGCAACCGATATTCCGTAGCATAGCAGGATGTCGTTGTAATACATGAGAACATCCGCCATCTCTTCAATGAGCCTGGTTCGCAATTCCTGATCCTGGCAAGCCTTTTGACCGCCATGCTTTTTGACGATATCGATCACTTCCCCGATCTCGCCGATCATCCACAGCAGCTGATCCTGTCCGCGTTCGGGGCCGATCGGTTTCCACAAGTCCTTGTATTTCTCCTGCAACGCTGCTTGCATTTCCAGCATCTCATTGATTCCAAAATCGTTCATGGCGCTAACCTCAATAAACTAATTGTGTTGAAGCTTGAAAATTGCCCAAAGGAGGGTATCTTTCAGGGGGCCGTCCGTTTGGGCGGCCTGCTCCTCCAGAAGGAGCAGCAGATCGGTCCTGTTTTGGTTGGCCGCCAGCACCGCCGCCTGGGCGGTGAGCTTGCCCCCCTTCTTCATGTTTTTGCCGATGAGGGCCAGGGCTGGTTTGATGTCCCCGGC
>CACXNN010000212.1 GCA_902768995.1 uncultured Eubacteriales bacterium
CTGCGGCGCCCCCGTGCCCATCGTGGGGTCCAAGGTCTGCCAGTACTGCGGCACCGCCCTGAAGGTCTGGGCCGGCACCGGCTGGCTGCTGACGGATCTACGGGAGGATTGAGGCTTTTCTTCTGCACTTTTTCTCTTTATGCAAAGAGAAAAAGTGCCAAAAAGAGAAACTTAAGAAGAAATATAGGCAACGCGGCGAAAACAGAATATCTTCTTAAAGTTCTTTTGGGCGGCTTTTCTTTCAAGAAAAGCCGCATATTTTTATTCTATTCCTATGAACAATCAGTAAAAAAACAGGAAAAACCCAGCGGGGCCATCACAAGGTGTGGTATACTGGCCTGTAAGATTTGGGAGGAAATGCACAAGATATGGAATCCAACTACACCGTTTCCAACATAACGGTCATGGAGGGCCTGGACGCGGTCCGGATGCGTCCCGGCATGTATATAGGCACCACGGGCCCCAAGGGGCTCCACCACCTGCTGTGGGAGATCGTGGACAACGCCATCGACGAGGCGGCCAACGGCTACGCCAACGAGATCAGCGTGACCCTCAACAAGGACGGCTCCGCCACGGTCTTCGATAACGGCCGGGGCATCCCCGTGGGCATCCACGAGAAGCTGGGCGTGTCCGGCGTAGAGGTGGTCTTCACCCAGCTCCACGCCGGCGGCAAGTTCGGCTACGACTCCTACGGCTACTCCGGCGGCCTCCACGGCGTGGGCGCCTCCGTGGTGAATGCCCTTTCAAGGTGGGTCACCGTGGAGGTGTTCACCCAGAATCGGGCCTACAAACAGGAGTTCGAGAGCGCCGAGGGCCCGGACGGGAAGATCGTCTCCGGGCGGCCCAAGTACCCCCTGACGGAGACGGGCCGCACCCGCAAGCAGGGGTCCCTCATCACCTTTATGCCCGACGATCGGGTCTTCGAGACCGTGGAGTGGAGCTATGACGTGATCATGCGGCGGCTTAGGGAGCTGGCGTACCTCAACCGGGGCGTGAAGCTCACGTTGGAGGACCAGCGGCCCGGCAAGAAGGGCCGGCGGGACGAGTTCTGCTTCGAAGGGGGCCTGTCGGACTTCGTCCGGTACCTGAACAGCGAGAGCACGCCCCTCTACGACACGCCCATCCACATCGGCGGCAAGAGCGGCGACATCCTGGTGGACCTGGCCATCCAGCACAACGACGGCTACAACGAAAACCTGTTCTCCTACGTGAACAACATCCCCACCTCCGAGGGCGGCACCCACGAGACCGGCTTCAAGGCGGCCTTCACCAAGTGCATGAACGACTACTGCCGCCGCACCGGCCTTTTGAAGGACAAGGACGCCTCCCTGGCCGGGGAGGATTTCCGGGAGGGCCTCACCGTGGTCCTGTCCGTGAAGATGCGGAACATCCAGTTCGAGGGCCAGACCAAGACCAAGCTGGGCAACACCGAGGCCCGGCCCGCCGTGGAGGCGGTGGTGACCCAGGAGCTCAGCAAGTACCTGGAGGATCTGAAGAACGCCTCTACCGGCAACATCATCGCCGACAAGGCCATCAAGGCCAGCAAGGCCCGGGCCGCCGCCCGCAAGGCCAAGGAGAACGCCCGGGAGAAGAACAAGCTGGAGAACGCGCCCCTGGTGGGGCTGCACCGGAAGGAACTACGCCATCAACGAGCTGTTCATCGTGGAGGGCGACTCCGCCGGCGGGTCGGCCAAGCAGGGCCGGGATAGGCGGTTCCAGGCCATATTGCCCCTCCGGGGCAAGCCCTTGAACGTGGAGAAGAAGCGCCTCGAACAGGTGCTCCAAAACGAGGAGTTCCGGTCCATCATCACGGCTCTCGGCACGGGCATCGGCGAGGACTTCGACATCAAGAACCTGAAATACGACAAGGTCATCATCCTGGCGGACGCGGACCAGGACGGCGCCCACATTAGGGCGATCCTCCTCACCTTCTTCTATCGGTACATGCGGGAGCTCATCAACCAGGGCCACGTGTACATCGGCATGGCCCCCCTCTACCGGGTCCAGAAGAAGGACGCTAAACCCATCTATTGCTACGACGACCCGGCCCTGAAGCAGGCGCTGAAGACCGTGGGCAAGAACTACACCCTCCAGCGGTACAAGGGCCTCGGCGAGATGAACCCGGAGCAGCTGTGGGAGACCACCATGGACCCGGCGGCCCGGCGGCTGACCCGGGTGCACATCGAGGACGCGGCGGACGTGGAG
>CACXNN010000213.1 GCA_902768995.1 uncultured Eubacteriales bacterium
CCGGGACGAGCCGGGGACCCCGGCCGCCAAGGTGCAGCTCACCTGGCGGGAGCCGGCCAAGTACGACACCCAGACTGCCGGCGCCTTCCTGGTGCAGAGCGCGGACAGGAAGCAGACCTTCCAGGTCCGGACCAACGCCACGGGCGCCCACGGCAAGCGCAACTTTGACAGCAAAGAGGCCGTTGTCATGTTCTGCAACGACGCGGTTTTGCCGGAGAACGCCATCCGCGCCTTCTATCAGTCCGACGCCATCGAGGACAGGGACGCGGTGCCCGCCGGGTCCGGCCTTTCCGTCACGCCTCGAGAAGCCCAGGAGCAGGCCGAGGCCCTGGTGAAACGGCTGGGGCTCACGGACTTTGCCGTGAAGGACGTGCGGCTGACCCACGCCCCGGAGGAGGCGGACGGACTGATCGGCGTGCCCTGCTACCTGTACAGCGTGTCCTTCGCGCGGATGGTGAACGGCGTCCCCGTGATCCGGCCCACCAACGAATCCAGCTCCGGGGACGAGGCGGAGCCTAGGCCCTCCTGGACCTATGAGGAGCTGGCGATATCGCTGCGGAACAAGGATGTATACGGCTTCACCTACGGCGGGCCTCTGGTGCTGGGAAAGACCCTGGTGGAGGACGCCCAGCTCCTGCCCTTCGACGCGGTCATGGAGCGATTCGACCAGATGGTGCGGGTGAAGTACGAGGGCATGATGAAGGACCCGGGCTATGGCAATATCCAGTCCATGGAGGTGCAGGTGGATCGGATCGAGCTCAGTTTGGAGCGAGTGGCCCAGCCGGACAACATCAACGGCGGGCTGCTGGTGCCCGTGTGGAGCTTCTACGGATCCATCCTCTGCACCCGGCCGGAGGATTCCTTCGACCACGTCTTTGACCACACCATGCCCTTCCTCACCCTGAACGCCGTGGACGGGAATCTCATCGACCCCATCAAGGGATATTGAAAGGAGTGCATATATGCGGAATATATGTATTATTATTCTTTCATTCTTGCTTTTATGCGTCGGCTGCCAGCCCACGCCGGAGCAGGACGCGGTGAAGCAGAAGAACACCAACCAGCTCATTGAGGCGGTAAAGGAGGCGGAGCAGGCAGCGCCTGCGCCCGTGCCGGTGAAGGAGCAGATGCCGAAGCGATTCCAATGCGATTTCGTCACGGAAACGCGGCAGGTCCACGTACAAGCTGACGTGCCCATCCGGGTGCTGACGGAGGGGACCTTCCCCCTGATCCGGGTCCAGCGGCGACAGTTCACAAATGAGGAACGGCTGACGGTCTACAAGCGTCTGTTCGGCAGCGAAAACAATACCGGCCCACCAAGGAGGCCGTGGTGAAGGAGATCGAGTGGCTCCTGCAGGAGCCTACGGCGGAGGAAAAAAAGGAATTTTTGGAGGACCCGGAGGAAAGCGAGGAGACCTGGGCGGCCTATCTGCAAAGCCGGAAGGATCGGATCGAGACGCTGCGGCAGAAGTATCTCAGCCTGCCCGACGACGGGTCGCCCCTGCCCTTCGAGCCCTGGGACGGGGCCCTGTTCACCATACGGAACGGGGAAAGCCCCGGCATGGTGGTGGGCGTGGAGTACCCCACGCCCATGAAGATGCCCTCCCACGGCACGCTGCTGGAGGGACGGCCCGTGGATTACAGCCGTGAGAAGGAAATCGGGACGGACACATACAGCGTCTTCTCCTTCGATAAGCGGCTGGACCAGCCCAACGTGGAGCGCATCGCCCCGGAGGACTACGGCAAAGCTCACGCAGGCGCGGCCATCACGGCCCGACAGGCGGCGGAGGCGGCTTTAGCGCCCTTGGCGGGGCTCGGGGACTTCGCCGTGGCGGACATTCTCTGGAGCCACGACGCCGACGACGCGGCCGTGGCGGCGGGCAAGATCGGCAAGCAGGCGTATTTGGTCCGCCTGACGCCCGTATTCCATGGAGCCTCTATGCCCTACTGCGGCATGGACGCCATGGATATCCCCGAGGAGGGCGGCTATACCCCCAGTTGGGACTATGAGCACGTGATCGCCGCCGTGGACGGGGACGGGACGATCCTCGGCATGGCCTGGGAGGGGCCGTTGCAGGAAGCGGAGGTCATCGCGGACACCACCACCCTGCTGCCCTTCGATCAGATCACGGACATCTTCGCCCGGCAGGTGAACCGGATATTCAGCTACGAGGAGGCCATGCACGGCAGCCTGACGGTATCTGACGTGCAACTGGGGCTGTTCCGCATCCGGGAGCAGGGGGACATGGAAAGCGGGCTGTTGGTGCCGGTGTGGTTCATCACCGGAGAATACCGTTGCGCCAGTCACCCGGAGGAGGTACACCTATATGACAACCTCTCCCCCATCGCCGTCATCAACGCCATCAACGGCAGCATCATCGACGTGATGAAAGGATATTGAAAGGAGTGTATATATGCGAAAGATTTGTATTTTTATTCTTGTTTTTGTCACGGTATTCACCGGCTGCCTGCCCACGCCCACGGAGGAAGTGGTGATTCACAAGAACGAAGGGACCCTGGAGCAGCAGATCAGCGCCACGGCGGCCCCGGCCTATGAGATCACCATCGGCGCGGAGGGGCAAGCGAAGGCGGAGGCCCCGGCGGCTCAGCTTGGGGAAGCCACCGCCGCGCCGGAGCAAAACACCCTGCGGACCGCCGTGGGGGCCCCGGAAACGGTTCAGGACAGCTTCGACGGCCCGGCGGTAGGGGCGCAGCTGTATATTCAAATGGACGCCGTGGTGGAGATGCCCAACGTCAGCAAGGTGCCCGTGCTCCGGGGCCGGGTGGGCTACGAG
>CACXNN010000214.1 GCA_902768995.1 uncultured Eubacteriales bacterium
AAGTTGCATAAACGGTTCCTTTCTGCATAAAAGTAAATAGTTAACTGTTAATCAGTTAACTATTATAAACCTAACTGTTCAAATGTCAATGGGGAATTGGGGCGAAAATGGGAACTTTGCCCGGGCGGGGTGAACACCTCATCCACCACTTCATGGTCCCCCTTCCCCTCTTTGCAGCGCAAGCGCTGCAGGGGAAGGCTTGTGAATCGCCATGGCGCGAAAGCCTCGTTGCGGATCGTAGGGGCCGCGGTTTGCCTGGTACTCTTGCCTCTTTATACCTCCAGCAGGTTGTGCAAGACGCGCTTGTGGTCGACGAAAAAAGAGACGTTATTCTTTTTGCGTCTCTTTCAAACTATATTTCGCGCTCTGTTCTCCATTTTCGTTTGCCCATCAAAAAACAAACCAAGTCAAACAGTTTCGGGGAAAACTGCAAAAGCCTCAATACAGCTTTTGCTTTCCATGAAGCGTTGGGAGGACACTTTTTCTCTTGACGAAGCAAAGTCAAAAAGCGATCAGCGGACTCCGCACGAGTGCCAAATCGAACCAAGTAAGACAAACCAGTGGCCAAAAAAAGTTCTTCCGCCAAGTCCGTATAGCCAAACTGTTGTAGATTGTTTGCTTCGAATAAACACATATCCATCCGATCGCGGATAAACTTTCGGGAATGAGTGTTCACAATACTGTTCTTTCGATAACAATAGTGATATAAAAAAGCATTAGATACCCATATCCGTTCGGCCGCCTGCACCAGTCGATGCGTCGTACCGTGATCCTCGTAGACCCTGCCTAAAGGATACCGGATGTCCTCAAACAATCGCTTATGATAGAGCTTGTTCCACGCTACGACGCTCGCTCCATGGTACAGCAATCTCATAGCCGTCTCGCGGGTACAGAGCCCTTCTGGCAATTCAACCGATTGTTTTTTTCCCATCGGGAAGCCGTCTTGCCATTGTCTAAAGATAACCAGCTCCACGCCATGCTCTGTTGCTATTTCATAGGGAATACGGCAAAAATCAGGGTCTACCCAATCATCGCTGTCGACGAACATCAGGTAATATGCTTGTGCTGCCTCTATGCCTCTATTGCGTGCAGCAGAAAGGCCTCGGTTCTCCTGATGAATCACTTGAAAGCGGTTATCCGTTTGGGCATATCGGTCTGCTATCTCTCCGGAACCGTCTGACGAGCCATCATCGATCAAGATGATCTCAATCTCAGCAAGTGTTTGACAACACAAGCTATCCAGGCAACGAGGAAGATATGCTTTCACGTTGAAGATGGGTACAATGACGCTGACCTTTGGGATCATGCTTCTCCCTTCCTGCTTCTCTTTTGGCAAACGCACACCTTACTCCAGCCGCCCCTTCACCTTCCAGAGCTTGTCCTCGGCGATGAGGACCTTGACCCGGGTGCCGGTGGCCTCGTGGGATTCCTCCAGGATGTTGCCCGCAGCACGGAGGGCTTGCATGGCGTCGTACTTCTCGTAGGGGATGAACAGCTCTATGAGCCGCTGGCCCCGATTCAAGGCTTCCTCGGCTTTGGCGAGGAGCCCCGGTGGGCAGGCAGGGCCCCCTCCTTGTCTACCTTATTATAGACGTCGATGCGCGGCGTGTCCCCGGCTCCCAGGGAGGTGAGGACCTCCCCCACCACCTGCATCTGGACCTCGTAGTAGGGGCAGCTGCTGTCGATGACGTGGAGGATGAGGTCCGCGTCCCGGACCTCCTCCAGGGTGGAGCGGAAAGCCTCGATCAGGTCCGTGGGGAGCTTGTTGATGAAGCCCACGGTGTCGGAAAGGATGCAGGCCGTGCCCTGGGGCAGGGTGATCTGGCGGACCACCGGGTCCAAGGTGGCGAAGAGCTTGTCCTCGGCGAGAACGGAGGCGTTGGTGAGGGCGTTGAGCAGCGTGCTCTTGCCCGCGTTGGTGTAGCCCACCAGGGCGATGAGGGGCACGTCGGTCCTCTTCCGGGCGGTGCGGCGGAGGGACCGCTGGCCCTCCACCTCCTTCAGCTCCTCCTTCAATTCGTAGATGCGGCGGCGGATCCGGCGGCGGTCGATCTCCAGCTTCTTTTCCTGGTGGCCCGGGTGGCGAAGATGTCCAATATGAGCATGGTCCGATCGATGACCGGGGTGCAGAGGATGTCCTCCAGGTTCCGGATCTGGATGGCGGAGAGCTCGTCGTCGAAGATGAACAGGTCCGCCTCCGTGGCGCTGGCCAGCAGCCGCAGCTCGTCCGCCTTGCCGGAGCCGATGTAGGTGGCGCTGTCGACGGACCGCTTTTTCTGGCTCTCCCGGCGGATCACGTCCACCCCGGCGGTCCTCGCCAGCTCCTCCAGCTCGGACAGGGTGTCGTAGCCCTCGTTGTTCTCGATGCCCACCAGGATGGCCCGTTCAGGCTTGGTCCCGGCCACGTCCACGGCGGGGGCCTTCAGCCGCTGGTCCGCCTCCAGGATGGCGTCCAGCAGGCCCCGCTGGGGGAGCCGGTCGTAGCGCAGGGGGCCGTAGATGAGGGGCTTTCGCTCCTCGTCCACCACCTCGCCCACGAAGGCCGCGTACAAGCTGGTGGGGCTCCCGTCCTTCACGCCGATGGCGCACATGGCGTCCAGGCGCATGGCGTTCAGGGTGCCCAAATCCACGTCCGAAAGGTAGCCGCTGCCGTTGGGGTGGGTGTGGATGCAGCGGACGCCGCAAAGCCGGTCCACGTTCCGGACCAGGCGCATCTCGGGCATG
>CACXNN010000215.1 GCA_902768995.1 uncultured Eubacteriales bacterium
GGCCGAGTGGCGCTCCCCGGTGGGGACGATCCGCAGCGCCTGGGCCTGGCGGGAGGGCAGGCTGGTCTTCGATTTCACCCTGCCCATCCCGGCGGTGATCACTTTGCCCAACGGAGAAACACACGAAGCGGAGAAAGGAGAGCACCACTATGAAGTACTTCTGTAATCCTGTCAACGTCAACTATCGGTATCAGTTCAACGCCGACCCCCGGCAGCACGGCAGGCTGCAGATTTGCCGCGAGGCGGCGGATCCCTCCATGATCCTGTTCAAGAACCGATACTATATCTTCGCCTCCATGACCCTGGGGGTGTGGGTGTCGGACGATCTGGTGAACTGGGAAAACCGCCGCCTGCCGGAGTCCCTGCCCCTGTACGACTACGCGCCCGATGTGCGGGTGCTGGGGGAGTGGGTGTACTTCTGCGCCTCCAACCGGGATCACAACTGTGACCGCTGGCGCACGAAGGACATCCTGAACGGCCCCTACGAAAAGATCGAGGGCAGCTTCCCCTTCTGGGATCCGAACCTGTTCCAGGACGAGGACGGACGGGTGTATTTCTACTGGGGCTGCTCCAACCAGACGCCTATTTACGGTGTGGAACTGGACCCGGATACCATGCGATCCCTACTCAAACGGCTATGAGCGTATCGGGGAAAACAACTCCACCCTTCCTGCCTCCGAGGAGGAGATAGAGACCGGTTACCGCGCCTTTGTTGCAAACAGCGCTGTTCCGGAGGAACTGCTGCCCCCGGATGTCAAGCCCCTCATACGCGGGATGTTCAGTAAAAGACCGTACATAGAAGGCGCATGGATGGACAAGCACAATGGGAAGTATTATCTCCAGTATGCCTGCCCCGGTGCCCAGTACAACACTTATTCCGATGGTGTTTATATCGGGGACACTCCCCTCGGCCCCTTTACCCTTGCGGAGAATAATCCCTGTTCCTACAAGCCCGGCGGTTTCCTGCCCGGAGCAGGGCATGGATCCACCATGGAGGACAAGCAGGGAAACTGGTGGCACACCTCCACCATGCGCATCTCGGTCAACCACGATTTCGAGCGCCGCGTGGGCCTCTGGCCCGCGGGCTTCGATGCCGACGGCGAGCTCTTCTGCAACCAGCGTTACGGCGACTGGCCGATGGCCGCCGAGGGCGATCCCTGGCGCGATCCCGCGTGGATGCTCCTGAGCGTTGACAAGGCGGCGTCTGCCTCCTCCTTCCTCACCGGCCATGAGCCGGAAAAGGCCACGGAGGAGAATGTGCAGACCTGGTGGCGGGCGGCAACGAGCAGCCGGGATGAATGGCTGTGCGTGGATCTCGGCAAGGCCTTCGACGTGCACGCCGTGCAGATGAACTTTGCCGATGATACGATCGATATTCCCTGCCCGGGCGAGATCCGCCCCGGCTCCCAGGCCCGCTACATCGAGGAGAACGACTATGTCACCCAATGGAAGCTGGAGGGCAGCGCCGACGGTGAGAGCTGGTTCGTGATCGCGGACAAGTCTGCCGCCGAAACGGATCTGAGCCACGACCTCATAGTCAGTGAGCAGGGCTTCAAGGCCCGGTATCTGCGCCTGAGCGACATGGCGGTGCCCTACGGTCAGAACCCCTGCATCTCCGGTCTGCGCGTCTTTGGCTTGGGGGACGGGGAAAAGCCGGCCGAGCCGGTCTTTTCCGCTGCGCGAATGGGCGATCTCGACATGGTCGTACAGCTCAAGGAACAGGCGGACGCTTTGGGATACAACATCCTCTTCGGCTCCTCGCCGGAAAAGCTATATCACAGCGATCTGGTTTTCAAGGCCGGGTCGCAGCGCGTCGGCGCGCTGATCAAGGGCCGGGAATACTATGTCCGCGTGGATGCTTTCAACGAAAACGGCATCACGGAGGGCAAGTGTGTGAAACTGTAAGGAGGAAACGAAATGGCATTTCCGCAGGGATTCCTGATCGGCGCGGCGACCGCCGCCCATCAGGTGGAAGGCAACAACATAAACAGCGACTACTGGCTCCAGGAGCA
>CACXNN010000216.1 GCA_902768995.1 uncultured Eubacteriales bacterium
CCCCGGGACAGATTTGAGCAGGGATTGACAGGACAGGTATCCCGGGGCCTGGTATACTGAGAACAGTCAAAGGAAAGGAGACGGCCCATGGAATGGCTCACCGCGATCCGCGGGGCGGTATCGTATGCGGAGGATCACCTGACGGACAACGTCAGCCTGGACGACGTGGCCCGGGCGGTGCACCTCTCCCCCTTCTTCCTGCAACGGGGCTTCTCCCTCCTGACCGGCTGGGGCGTGGGCGAGTACCTTCGGAACCGCCGGCTCTATGAGGCGGCCCTGGACCTGCAAAAGGGGTCGGAAAAGGTCATCGACATAGCCCTTCGCTACGGCTACGAGACCCCGGAAAGCTTTACGAAGGCTTTTGCCCGCTTCCACGGCGCTACGCCCACCCAGATCCGGGCAGGAGCGACCATCCGTGCCTTCCTTCCCATGACCATCCAAATATCCGTGCAAGGAGGCAGCAAGATGGAACCCAAGATCACCCCTATGTTCCCCTTCAAACTCATCGGCTTTCAGAAGGTGTTCACCTATGAGGAAGCTTACAGCGAGATACCTAAATTCTGGGACGAGACCTGCGAGAGGTACGCCAACAACGTCTACGCCGGGAACCCGCCAGCCAACCCCTACGAGCAGGCCCTCATGGACAACTGCATCGGCGAATACGGCGTCTGCATCGACGATCTGAGCGACGGCCGATTCCGCTACCTGATCGCGGGCAAGTACACCGGCGGCCCCGTGCCCGAAGGCATGGTGCTCTATGAGTTTCCCCGCGGGGAGTGGGCCGTGTTCGACTGCGTAGGCCCCAACCCCCAGACCCTGCAGAGCGTCAACACCCGCATCTTTCATGAGCTTTGCGGCAACGCCACGGTGGAGTGGTACGACTGTTTGCACGGCGAGAAAAATGACGCCGACTATCACAGCGCCATCTGGGTGCCGGTGCAATGGAAGGTCTGAAAGAGGATCGAAAGCCAACAAAAAGGAGATGCCGCCGGGCATCTCCCTTTTTTATTCCCTCTCGAACCACACCGGGTCGTCCTCCGGCTGGCAGGGGACGATCAGCTCCTCCCCGGGCGGGTAGAGGGGCCCGGCCCCCCGGAGCCGCCAGCCAGCGCCCAGGTCCGGCAATGTTACGGCCACGTTGGCCGCCCCCTCATCGAAGACGGGGCAAACGAGGATGCGGTCCCCGCAGAGGAAGGCGTCGCTCTCCGGGTCATAGCCGGGGTCCAGCAGGAACACGGGCCGGATCAGGGGCTCGTGGGCGAGGCGGCAGGCCTCCGCCTGGGCGTAGAGATAGGGGACCAGCCTTTCCCGGAGGGCGAAGAAGCGCCGGACCGTGGGCAAAAGGTCCTCATAGAGCCAGGGCATGGTGGGCGCCTCCCCCGGCTTCCAGGAGTGGAGCACGAACCGGGGCAGGAACAGGCCGTATTGGAGCCAGCGGAGGAACAGCTCCCGGCCGGGCTTGGGCCCCGCAAAGCCTCCGATGTCCGGGCCGAAGAACAGGAAGCCCGAGAGGGCCATGGTCATGGCCTGATAGTGGTTGAATCGGAGGTCCCGGAAGTCCGTCAGGTTGTCCCCGGTCCAGGTGGAGGCCACCCGCTCCGTCCCCGCCATGGCGCATCGGGACACGTTGAAGGGCGTCTCCACCCCCGCCTCCACGGAGGCTTCCCGGCTGGCCCTGGCCATGAGGTAGGAGAACAGGGGCCGGATGCGGCTGGCGGGCAGGGGGCGACCGAAGCCGGTGGCCACCACGTCGCCGTCCCACACGTCGTATTCGTTGTTGTCGTTCCAGATATCCAGGTACCCCCTGTCCACCAGCTGTTCCCGGACGCACCGCTTCCAGAAGCCGTAGGCTCCGGGGTCAGTGAAATCGAGATAGCTGGCCATGCCCCCCCAGAAGGGGAACTGGGCTGGGCTGCCGTCGGGCAGTTTCAAAAACCAGCCGTTATGGGCGATGGTCTTATATAGGGGGTGATCCGTCAAAAAGGCGGGCTTCACGTTGGGTACGAGGGCCATGCCGTGATCCCGGAAAAAGGCGGAAAGGCCCTCGGGGGAGGGGATCTTCTCCCGGTTCCAGTGGAACACGCACCGCCGGTCCCCGATTTGCGTATAGCCGCTGGAGAGATAGAACCCCTTGCAGGG
>CACXNN010000217.1 GCA_902768995.1 uncultured Eubacteriales bacterium
GAGCCATTCCATGGGCCGTCTCCTTTCCTTTGACTGTTCTCAGTATACCAGGCCCCGGGATACCTGTCCTGTCAATCCCTGCTCAAATCTGTCCCGGGGGAGCCGAAGTCACACAGCGCATTTTCCGGCTCCTTAGCAAAATGCAGGGTCATAATGGCGTCCCGGTAGCCGATTCGGCGGTAGAAGTCGCTGACACCGCCGGTCATGATCCGGGCGCCCAGGGGCCGCAGCAGCCGGTCATGCTGGGATAGGGCCGCAGCGGCCAACCCCTTGTGCCGATGCTCGGGGACGGTACACAGGGGCTCCAGATAGGCAAGCTTGTTCTTTTCCACCCACCACATACCCGCGAAGCAGACGTAGTCTCCATTCTCATCGGCAATAACCACGGTGCGCTCGTAGGTGGCGTGGGGGGAGGGGGCCGATGAGGCGCCCAGAACGCTCTGATATAGCTCGTGAGGGCCGGTGCCGGGGATCTCCCAACCGGTGAAAGGACCTCGGCCTTCGTTGAATCCCTCCCACATGCACCGAGCGGCCTTGAGGGGATTCACCTGGGCGGGGTCCACGAAATGATAGCCTGACGGCAGGGGACGGCTGAGTTGCCCCGTCCGAAAATCGAAGACCTTGTATTCCTCCCGATCCACGACCTTGTACCCCCGCGCCTCCGCCGCTTCGATCAGGGCCTTTTGCCCTTGGTTCAGCACCAGCTCCCGGGGCTCACCGAAGGCGGGAAAGGCGGTCTCACCATAGTCGATCATCTCTCCGGCCAGGGCTTCGTACCCCGGACGGAGGACGAAGTGGAGCCGGTTGGGATCGTCCTCATAGAACGGTCTTGTCCTGCCAGGAGGAGGCGAGGGCGTATTCGAAAAAGGGAGCCGCCGGGCCGTTGCACTCGTCGGGAGTGAACACGTCCGTCATGAGCTCCCAGGCCAATTCCGCATCGGTCAGGAGCTGAAACTGTTTCGTCCGTATGGTCATGGATCACGCCTCCCCGTTCACGATGGCCGCGTACTGCGCCTCAGGGATCATGGGGGAGCAGATAGCGGTCATAAGCTCGTCGTCGATCCTGCCCGCCTTTGCGTACTGCCGCCCTGCTTCCTTCACCAGCTCCAGCCGGGGTTTTGTGACCACCGAAGCCTGGGGCACGTTGAACATGGGGCTCTCGGGCACGGTGAGGATGGTGTGGCCCGAGGGGAACAGGAGCCTGAACTGCGCCACGGCGGGCTCGAAATTCTGCCGGCTGTTGGGGAAGCCGCACCCCGAGATCATCACATACCGAAGATGGGAGTAGTCCCCCTGGCCTACGTGCTCGTATCGGTCCCCCACCTTCTCCATGGTCATCTTGGAGAGGGGCAATATGCGGTCCACGATGGCCTTCAGCGGCGCGGGCATGCCGTAGCAGTAGAGGGGGAAGCTGAAGATCAGCAAATCGCTTTTCAGTATCTCCTCTAAAATGCCCTTCATGTCGTCATCGTAGATGCAGGTGCCGCCGTTGTGCATGCAGGCGAAACAGCCTGTGCAGTACGCCACGTGCTGGTCCACGGCGGTGATCACCTTCACCTGCTGCTCGCCCGCCTCCTGCATCCCCGCCAGAAAGGCCCGGGTGATGCACAGGGTGTCGCTCTTCTCCCTTTTGGGGCTGCCGTTGAATACCAGGATCTTCATGGTTTTTCCTCCCGTTACCGATCTTTTTCCTCGTATGGTTTGTTCCAGGAGCCGATCTCGATGAGGTTCCCCTCCGGATCGGCGATATAGCAGGTCCTCTGTCCCCAGGGCTCCGTGGTGGGCTCCAGGATGGGCGTGGCCCCCTGACGGACGGCCCTTCGGAAGGCTTCGTCCACCTGGTCGAAGGTGTCCACGTAGAGGGCGATCTCGAAGTGGCCGTTGATGCCGGTGAGATACTCGTATCTGCGATGGGTCATTTTCTCGAAATCGGCCCGTCCGTAGAGCAAAAACAGGGTGCCGTCCTTGACCAAGTAGACGTTTTTCGCATCCTCGTCCTCCCGTATCTCGAAGCCCAGCACGTCCCGATAGAATCGGATCATGGTCCCCATGTCCTTCACCA
>CACXNN010000218.1 GCA_902768995.1 uncultured Eubacteriales bacterium
CATTCCCCCAGCCCGAATTCCCTGAACAGCCGCTGGACGGCCGCCTTCTCTGCCGCTAGAAAGTCCAGCAGCGTGCCGTCCACGTCCCACAGGATCGCCTTCACCATACGCTGTCGCTCCTCCCCATTTTTTCCATCATACACTACATTCGGCAATTATTCCAGCCCATGCCTTTACTTTTCGACACCCCCGGCGTATACTGGGGAGGAATGAAATATAAGGAGGAAGGTATGGAACGGATCAACGCGTGGACCACCTACAAGAAGCGGGAAGAGAAGAAGGTCATGGACCTGGGCAAGGCCTATCGGGCCTATTTGGACAGCGGCAAGACCGAGCGGGAATGCGCCCGGGAGACCATCCGCCGGGCGGAGAAGGCCGGGTACATGGACCTGGAGAAGGTTTCGAACCTGAAGGCCGGGGACCGGGTGTACGTGAACACCATGAACAAGGCGGTCCAGCTGTACATCATCGGCAGCGAGCCTTTGGAGAAGGGCCTCAACATCGTAGGCGCCCACATCGACAGCCCCCGGATGGACCTGAAGCAGAACCCCCTCTATGAGGATACGGATCTTGCCTATCTCGATACCCACTACTACGGCGGCATCAAGAAGTATCAGTGGGTGACGTTGCCCCTGGCCCTCCACGGCGTGGTGGCCAAGAAGGACGGCACCGTGGTGGACGTGGTCATCGGCGAAGATGAGGAGGACCCGGTGGTGGGTATCTCCGATTTGCTCATCCATCTTTCCGCCACCCAGATGGATAAGAAGGCCAGCGTGGTCATTGAGGGCGAGGCCCTGGACGTGATCGTAGGCGGTAAGCCCCAGAAGGACGTGGACAAGGAGCCCGTGAAGGCCGCCATCCTGGCCATCCTGAAGGAGAAGTACGGCATGGAGGAGGAGGACTTCCTCTCCGCCGAGATCGAGGTGGTCCCCGCGGGCAAGAGCCGGGACTTGCATCACCGACACCCCCAAGTACACCTGCTGCTGCATCCTGGCCGACAAGGAGGAGATCGGCAGCGTGGGCGCCACGGGCATGCGGGCCCGGTACTTCGAGAACGCCGTGGCGGAGATCATGGACAAGACCGGCGAGTACTCCGAGCTGAAGCTCCGCCGGGCCTTGACCAACAGCCGCATGCTCTCCTGCGACGTGAGCGCGGGCTACGACCCCTCCTACGCGGGCATGTTCGAGAAGAAGAACGCCGCGTACCTGGGCAAGGGCGTGTGCTTCAACAAGTACACCGGCTCCCGGGGCAAGTCCGGCAGCAACGACGCCAACGCCGAGTTCATGGGCAAGCTCCGGGCCGTCATGGAGGCGGGCAAGGTGGTCTATCAGACTGCGGAGCTGGGCAAGGTGGATCAGGGCGGCGGCGGCACCATCGCCTATATCTGCGCCCTCTATGGCATGAACGTCATCGACAGCGGCGTGGCGGTCCTCTCCATGCACGCCCCCTGGGAGATCATCTCCAAGGCGGACCTGTACGAGGCCGTGAAAGCCTATCATGCCTTCCTTTTGAACGCGTAAGACCCTGTCGCCCCGGACCTCCGGGGCGATCCTTGTATCGATATGAAACTGACCATCTTATCCGACAACAACACCCTCATCGACAAATACCTGCTGGGGGAGCCGGGCTTCTCCTGCCTCATCGAAGATGAGGGGAAGCGGTTCTTGCTGGACACAGGCTACTTCGGCATCTTCGCCCAAAACGCCGAGGCCTTGGGCCTCGACTGGCGGGGCGTGGACGGGGTGGTCCTGTCCCACTGCCACGACGACCACACCAAGGGCCTGTCCGCCTTCTTCACCGAGGGTCCGAAGCCCCGGCTGGTGGCCCATCCAGCCCTGTTCCGGCGGGTGGTGTCCAAGGGCCTCGTCATCAGCTGCCCCTACCCCCGAGCGAAACTGGAACGGCGCTTCGATCTGTGCCTCACGGCGGAGCCCCAGGCCCTGACGGAAAACCTCTTCTACCTGGGCGAGATCCCCCGGGTATTCCCGGAGCACCAGGACCAGGCCCAGCGCCAGGGGGAGGACGGGCCGGACCTTACCCCGGACGACACCGCCATCGCGTACCGGGGCCGAGAGGGGGTCTACGTGATCACCGGCTGCTCCCACAGCGGCATCAGCAACATCGTGGAGCAGGCGAAGCGGGTCACGGGCC
>CACXNN010000219.1 GCA_902768995.1 uncultured Eubacteriales bacterium
CCGTCCATGGTCTTCGGCTGGGAGCTGCCCCGGGCGCAGCGCAAGCCCAACCCCTACGCCCTGGACCGGCTCATGGCGTGCATGGACCTCGACCCCGCCGACATGCTGGTGGTGGACGATCTCAAGCCCGGCTACGACATGGCAAAACAGCGCCGCGTCCCCTTCGCCGCCGCGGGCTGGGCCTACGACGTGCCGGAGATCCGCGCCTTTTTGCAGCAGAACTGCCCCCTGTACTTCGACACGACGGAGGGGCTGTACGAGTACCTTTTTGGAGAGGAATGAAAGCATGCACCCTTTCTTGAAAGAAAGGGTGCACCCAAAGAACTTTATTCTGGAAGTATAGCTTTGCTGTACTTCCCTTTATTCTTCTTGTGCTTCTCTTTTTTGCGCCGCTTTTTTCTCTTCACGAAGAGAAAAAAGCGGCAAAAAGATTATAATTGTTTAAGAATATACTCCTTCACTTTATCCAGCTTGCTGTACTTCCAGGCGCCCTCCTCGGCGGTCTTAGAGAAGGGGACGATCACATGGAAGTCCATATGGGTGCCCTCATAGTACCCGTCGGGCTCGGTGCTGAAGAAGTACCCGTCCCAGACGGCCTGAGGCGCGTCGGTGAACCGGTCCGGCTCCAGGTAGATCATCTTGCGCATGTCCTCCGCCACGAAGGCCTTGGCAGCGAGAGGCGACAGCAGGGCGTACTCGCCCGCGGGGATATCCGTGAAGATATCCGGCAGGGGCGCCTCCACGATCTTCTCCGGGCCGCGGACGATCTGGATGCCCATGGCCTCGAAGTCCAGCTTCTCCGGGGTGAAGATCAGCTTCAGCAGCACACCCACGTCGGTGTACAGGTGGGCCCGCTGATAGTTGGTGTCGAAGATGAAGTTGCCCAGGGAGTAGAAAATGGCCTTCCCGTCGGGGAACAGCTCGTAGTTCTCCGGCACGTGGGGATGGTGGGCCACCACCACGTCCGCCCCCAGCTCCAGGAAGCGGAGATACCGATCCCGGGTGTAGGGGCTGGGCATGCTGGTGAACTCCTCGCCGCCGTGGGAAACCACCACGCACCAGCGGCACTTCGCCTTCACCTCGTCGATGCGCTTCTTGATGTAGTCCATATCGTCCCAGCGAAAGATGCCGGGCTCCGTGGCGGTGGCGGGGATGCACTCGGCCATATACGCCACGCCGAACATGCCGATGCCGCCGGCCTCGTCGAGGTAGATGGGCTCCGACGCCTCCACCTCGTTGAGGCCCGCGCCGATGGTGAGGCAGCCCATGTCCTGGGCGATCTTCCGGGTGCTGACGACGCCCTCCCGGCCCGCGTCCATGGTGTGGTTGTTGCCCACGCACCAGATGTCCGCGTGCATGTTTTTCAGATGGCGTGGAAGAACACGCCCCGGCTGCCGTCGTCCACGGCGTCGATGAGGGCCCCCTCCACGTTGGCGGCCACATGGTCCGCGCTGTGGAAGAAGTCCAGGATGGGCTGTGAGAGGAGCTGATCGTCCTCCCAGCGACGGTCCATGTACCGGTCGAAGCCGATGTCGCCGGTGAACACGATGGAAGTCTTTTCCTTGCTCATGCCGTCCTCCTTACTTCAGGCGCTTGAGGGTCTCCAGGGTCAGTTTCCAGGTCCGCTCCGTGGAGGCGATGTGCAGCCGCTCCCGGGGCGTGTGGATGTTGGTCAGGTCCGGCCCGAAGGAGATGCAGTCGAGATCCGGCATCTTCCCGGACAGGATCCCGCACTCCAGGCCCGCGTGCAAGGCCGCGATCCTGGGCTCCTCGCCGTACACCGCCCGAAAGGCCTCCACCATCACGTCCCGGAGGTGGGAATCGGGCCGATACTGCCAGGCGGAGTAGGAAGCGGGGATCTCCACGGCGCCGCCCAGGGCACGGGTCAGGGTGATGACCTTCTCGGTGGTCTCGGCGGCCTGGGAGTTGACGCTGGACCGGATCATGAACCGGGCCCCCACCGCATCCCCGTCCGTGTACACCTGCCCAAGGTTCAGGGAGGTCTGGACCAGCCCCGGCACCTCGGCGCTCATCATCTGGACCCCGTTGGGCGCGCAGAACAGGAACGCCGCCACCCGGCGGGTGCTGTCCTCGTCCATGGGGATCAGGCCGCTGTCGGCCGGGACCAGGGACACCCGGATGTCCGGGTCGGCGGTCCGATACTCGTTCTTCAAAGCGTCGCCCAGGGCCAGGGCCGCCGCCTCAGCCGCCTTCACGTCCTTCACGGCCACCAGGGCCTTGGCGTCCCGGGGGATGGCGTTGTCCTTGGCCCCGCCGGAGACGGTCAACAGCCGAAGGTCCGTGGCGTTCATAAGCTCCGTCAGCGC
>CACXNN010000220.1 GCA_902768995.1 uncultured Eubacteriales bacterium
GCTCTTTCGCTCGCTCTGGACGTAGGGGCCGTAGTCGCCGCCGATGTCCGGGCCCTCGTCCCACTGCATGCCGATGCTCTTGAGGGTGCGGTAGATCACGTCCACCGCCCCGGGCACGTACCGGGACTGGTCCGTGTCCTCGATGCGCAGGATGAACTTGCCGCCGTTAGCCTTGGCGTAGAGGTAGGTGTAGAGGGCGCTGCGCAGGTTCCCCAGGTGCATGTACCCCGTGGGGCTGGGGGCGAATCTTGTACGTACGGTGTCCATATCTATTACCTCATTTTGCAGGTTTGAAGGAGTCTTTCAGGCCCACCACCCGGTTGAACACGGGCTTGTCGGCGCTGGTGTCGAGATCCGCGCAGTAGTAGCCCATGCGCAGGAACTGATACCGGGTGCCGGCGGGGGCCTTGGCCGCGGCGGGCTCCACGAAGCCCTGGAGGATCTGGAGGCTGTCGGGGTTGATGGTCTTCAGGAAATCCCGATCCTTGGCGCCGCCCACGTATTCGCCCTCGGCCTCGGCTTCGGCTTCCGCCTCCGCATCGTCCGCGGCGGTTTCAGCGAGCAGCGGCTCGTAGTGCCTAAGCTCCGCGGGCACGGCGTCCAGGGTGCTGAGCCAGTGGATGGTGCCCTTGACCTTCCGCTGGCACTCGCCGGACCGGGTCTCGGGGTCGTAGGTGCAGCGGATCAGGGTGACGTTCCCCTCCTCGTCGGTCTCATAGCCCGTGCAGAGGACGATGTAGGCCCCCTTCAGGCGGACCTCGCCGCCGGGCTTCAGCCGGAAGAACTTCTTGGGCGGGTCGGGGTCGAAGTCGCTCCTTTCGATGTAGAGCTCCCGGGAGAAGGTCACGGTGCGCTTGCCCGCTTCCTCGTTGCCGGGCAGGTTCTCGAGCTCGATCTCCTCGGTCTTTTCCTCGGGCCAGTTCTCAATGACCAGCTTCACGGGCTCCGTCACCGCCATCATCCGGTAGGCCGTGGCGTTCAGGTTGTCCCGGACGCAGGCCTCGAGGAGGGCCGTCTCCACCACGGAGTCGGCCCAGCATGCGAAGCTTCCGCTTGCTCATGACCGTGTTGGTCAGGTTCAGCCGGGCAAACTCGATCTGCCGGGGGTTGGGCCTATTGTCGAACTCGCACTGCTCCACCACCCAGTTGTAGAGGGGCCGATGGATCTCGTACTCCAACGAACACAGGCTGTGGGTCACGCCCTCGATGGCGTCCTGGATGGGATGGGCAAAGTCGTACATGGGGTAGATGCACCACTTGTCCCCGGTCTGATGATGGGGGATGTGGATGATCCGATAGAGGGCCGGGTCCCGCATGTTGATGTTGGGGGAGGCCATGTCGATCTTGGCCCGAAGGGTCTTCGCTCCGTTCTCGAACTCCCCGTTCTTCATGCGCTCGAACAAATCGAGGTTCTCCTCCACGGACCGATCCCGCCAGGGGCTGTTCTTGCCGGGCTCCGTCAGGGTGCCCCGGTAGGCCTTCATCTCCTCCTTGGTGAGATCGTCCACGTAGGCCACGCCCTTTCGGATCAGCTTCTTCGCGAGCTCGTAGCACTGGTCGAAATAGGAGGAGCCGAAGACCAGCTTGTCCCACTGAAAGCCCAGCCAGCGGATGTCCTGCTCGATGGCGTCCACGTACTCCGTCCCCTCCTTGGTGGGGTTGGTGTCGTCGTAGCGGAGGTTGCAGGTGCCGCCGTACTTCTCCGCCATGGAGAAGTCGATGGTCAACGCCTTGGCGTGGCCGATGTGCAGATACCCGTTGGGTTCCGGCGGGAACCGGGTCTTGACGCGGGGCTCCTTGTCCGGATACAGGGCCCGGAATTTCTCCAGGTCCTCCTCGATGGCTTCCTCGATGAAGTTTTTGATCTTCGGTGCTTCTTCCATATGCGTGCTCCTTGGGTCAGATTCTCAAAACACGGGGCCCTTCCGCCCCATTGAATAGCATATTATACACCCATCGCCCCATCTGCGCAAGACGTTTTCCGCACTCTATACGGGCCCATTCCTCCCAAAGGAGGGGCCGTTTTTTCTCTCTTCCGCCTCAAGGCGGCCTCTCTCGCAGAGAGAGAAAAAAGTCCTTGTCCTTGTCTTTGCCTTTGTCTTTTTCTTTGTCCTTGTCTTTTTCTTTGTCCTTGTCTTTGTCTTCTCCTGAAATCTATAAGTTTTCTTCTGATTTCATATAGGTAACTGTCCGGTTTCAAAGAAGTCCCCTAAATAAATACGGGAGAGGCAAGCCTCTCCCCTACGACTCTCCCCTACGACTTATGTTGTTTAACGGGCTCAAAAATCTATCTCGTACTCGAAAAACCTTTCTGCTTCCTTCTGCGCCTCGCTGGCCACCGTCACGCTGCCCGCACATTTCAGTGCATTCAGGGCCCCGTCGATCTTTATGGCGTCCTTCACCTTTATCCCGGAAGAATTGCTCAATTTCAGCGTGTATTTCTGATGCTTCATGGCGTTGCTGCCCATGCGCAGAGAGATGAGCATCTGGATGCAGGTTTCCTTTTTCAGATATACCAGCGTGGGCTCCACCGGGGCATGACCCTCGAACTCCATTTCGGCTGCGATCCTGACCTGGGACGCTCCTTCATAATCGGAATCGTGCTGCCCGCTTGCGTCGACCTTACCCGGGA